>NZ_MUXB01000061.1:0-996 GCF_001994935.1 Herbaspirillum sp. VT-16-41 | reverse complement strand
ATTAACATAAAAATAGGGTAACAGAAATTTGACTCTAAATTCCTGTTCCCCTTTGATTGATATAATTCTAGCTTATCTAAATCAAGTATAAATTTATTTGGTTTTAAAATATCCAAACCAAGTAACCCACTATGTTCTGCGGGTAACATTCCTACGTCCAACTCAAAGTTCTTTATAATAAATGTACCAATCCGTATTTCATCCATAACTTTTGTATAAAACGGAACACTACCACCAATCTCGTATGCCGTCTGGGGGAGTCCTCGGCCTCGGTGAACATCCACGGCCCTCAGACGGACCACCCCATGCGCACCTTCGAGGTGCCCGGCATGGCCGGGGTGTCCCTCGAGGACCGCGCATCGGTGGCTCGGTTCTACGATGTGGGGACCGAGGTGGAGGTGTGGGAGAACCTCGACCACCTCGCTGAACTGTGCGAACGTTCCCGGAAGGACCGCGTGTGGTCCGAGGGGATGCGGGAGAAGGGGCGGGCCCGTACCTTGGCGGAGCACACGTTCGACCATCGGATCACGGAGGTGGACGCACTATGGCGCTCGATTTTCATCGACCAGCCTTTTATGTTTTGCTGCGCACTGAGGCACTCGGTCACGTCCCGCGACCCCGTCTGGCCTTGCAAGGCCAGACCTTCTCGTCCCTCTCGCAAAGCGCGCAGGCGCTTTGCTCGTGTGCCCCAAAACGCAAAAGGCTGGCCGATTTTCATCGACCAGCCTTTTATGTTTTGCTGCGCACTGAGGCACTCGGTCACGTCTCGCGACCCCGTCTGGCCTTGCAAGGCCAGACCTTCTCGTCCCTCTCGCAAAGCGCGCAGGCGCTTTGCTCGTGTGCCCCAAAACGCAAAAGGCTGGCCGATTTTCATCGACCAGCCTTTTATGTTTTGCTGCGCACTGAGGCACTCGGTCACGTCCCGCGACCCCGTCTGGCCTTGCAAGGCCAGACCTTCTCGTCCCTCTCGCAAAGCGCGCAGGCGCTTTGCTCGTG
>NZ_MUXB01000067.1:0-933 GCF_001994935.1 Herbaspirillum sp. VT-16-41 | reverse complement strand
CCCGCGGCTGCTCCGGCATCTCCACCGCCGCCAGCGACAGGCTGGGGTCGCGCAGCTGGTTCATCAGTGGCCGCCGGGTGCTGATCTACTGACCCCTCCGCGCCCCGGTCCCCGGCCCTGCCTTTACGAGACCTGCACGAATCCCTCGCCGCCCCTGCCGCTCCCGGTCCGGCCTCGGACCCTGCGCCGCGATACGATCGACCCGATCGACACAGCGCAGGCCCTCGCCGACCCGGCGGGCCGCAGGAGGAACGAGAGCGAAGGACCACCGTGGGGATCTTGGATCGCATCGAGCGCACCCTCGACCGGGGTGTGACGAGCGTGTTCTCGCAGGGCCGGGGGCAGCTCAAGCCGCTGGACCTCGCCCAGGGGCTCAAGCGCGAGTGCGACGACCAGATCCCGGTGCTGGATCGCAACCTGCCCCTTGCTCCCAACGTTTACACCGTGTACCTGCACTCCGAGGACTTCGACCGCTTCGCCTCGTGGAACTCGAGGCTCTGCAGAGGCAGATCGGCAAGCGCAAGACCTGGGCAGCGATTTCCACCCACCAGGGGGAGGAAGATGTTGTTGCGCAGGTTCATCACATGCTGAAGGTCAGGCATCGCGATCTCCTGACGATCATCGTGCCGCGTCATCCCGACCGCGCCCCGGCAATTGCCGAAGAAATCGAAAAGCTCGGCATGAAGGTGGCATTGCGCAGCCGCGGCGATGTCATCGCGCCGGATACCGACATCTATCTCGGCGATACGATCGGCGAGATGGGCCTGTATCTGCGGCTGACGGAAATCGCCTTTGTCGGGCGGTCGCTCATGGCGCAGGGCGGCCAGAATCCGCTGGAGCCCGCCATGTTGAAGACGGCAATCCTTTCGGGCCGCAACGTGCAGAATTTCCGCGATTCCTACCAGCGCCTGATCAAGAATGGCGCGGCCAAGC
>NZ_MUXB01000168.1:0-176641 GCF_001994935.1 Herbaspirillum sp. VT-16-41 | reverse complement strand
ACGCTGGAGATTTCTCGTACCGTTTCCCTGTCGGCCATGCCCAATCCCGAGGTGAGCCTTCCCATCTCGCCCCGTGCGTACCTTGCACCCCAAGGAACAGGCACTGCCTGACTTGCTGCTGACCGCCTAGCCGGTCGCTGAACCCCAAATTGACTAAGACCTGTCGTGCGCCGTTTGGCGCATGCGGGATTCGCTCACCCTAAAGAAACCTCACATGGCTCTCGATCAGCAACAGACAACGCTTGCGCTCGCCTCGCTGCGGCTTCGCATGGGCGACGACATCAACGAATTTCAATGCGCCCAGCGCATGTTGCTGCGCAAGGCGGTGCTGCAAGATGAACTGCAGTGGAATGTGATCTGGCAAGGTAAATCTGCCATTGCACAGCGCCTTGGCCAGCGTCTCCAGCGCCTCGGCGGCCTGATGGGAGCGTGGTAATGCGTACTGTGATCGCTCATGGCATCGCTGTTCTGTTGCTGCTTGCACCGGCTCTTCTGGCTGCCCTCGGGATGGTGAAGGGGTAATGATGCGCGGTGCACGTATTAAGGACCATGCGTCATTTCGTCCGGCATCGGACCTGCTGCGCGAGCGCGCAGCATGGGTGCCCACGCCTCCGGGCAATGAAACCGCTAAGGCTGAGCTAGAGAAATCCATCTCACTCTTGCGCAATCGCAGGCGCCCCAATCTCCAAACCGGCATTGCCTATTCCTGGGCAGCGATGCCCAAGCCAGTGCGTCGACACATCCTGGCCCTGGCGGGACTCTCGGCGGATCGCTGGGAATGCCCTATTCACTCCTTCGCCGAAGCTGAACGCCTGGCCATGCGCCATGCGGTGCTGCGTGCCATTACGACGTATGAAAGAGCCCTCAATGCAGTCTAGAACAGTCGATGCGAAAACACGGCGTCGCCATCGGGCTTTCGTCGAGTCGCACCAGTTTGCCGGGGAACTGGCACGTATTCCGCTGAAGTGGCGCGGACGTGTCGTGAGCCAGGCCCTGGAACTGATGTCGGTATGGCACTGGAACAAGATCTTTGAGCCGGTTGCGGTTCAGTTCGTCCGCGAATTCGCTGAGCAGTACGTGCCGGCCGGCGTGGATCTGTCCCAGGATGACGCCGATATTTGCGCTACGGCCGAGAAAGCTGCCGAGAACGTCAAGAAGGTCTTGTGGAAGGCGATTTCTGATACCCACGCACGCGACCTCATCGAACAAGAATGCAGCGACTACGGCATTGATATGCCTGAAGTGGATGATGACGACCTGCGCGCCGTCATTGCGCGTGTCGTCGATCCGTGCTGGTGGCGTCGGCAACTGCGGAAGGTGGTCGGAAGAGCCTTTGAAGGTGGAAATATCCGCCTGGGCTATGTGCACTATCACGGCGAGCCCTATGCCAGCAATGACGCCGTATTGTCTCGCCTGGCGCAAAACCGAAGAAATGCCGCCGCTCTGGAAGCGACCATTGTGCGCAATGAGGCTGGCCAGGAATTCAGTATCGCTGAGCTGGCCGAGAAGACGACCGCGAACAAGACCATTCGTCGCGGCGAACTGATGTTGCGCATCAATGGTTTCGAGACCATCGCGAAGGAGTGCAACGATCAGGGGCTATTCCTCACCTGGTCTTGCCCATCGCGCTTCCATGCGACGCTCCATACGGGTAAGCCGAATCCGAAGTATGACGGTTCGGACCCGCGGACGGCCAATAAGTACCTCGGCAAGATGACTGCGCTGGCACGCTCGGCGCTGGCTCGGCGAGGCATCGGTCTGTACGGTTTCCGGATTGCTGAACCGCATCACGATGGGTGCCCGCACTGGCACATGCTGGTGTTTGTACGCGCGCTGCCGGACTACACCACACCGCACGTCAAGGACGTGGCCAGCCGCGCTATCCGCGTCATGAAGAGATACGCCTGGCGTGTGGATCGCGGCGAACCAGGGGCGTTCAAGCGGCGCCTGGACGTGAAACGCATTGATTGGGCGAAAGGCAGTGCTGCCGGTTATATCGCCAAGTACGTGGCCAAGAACATCGATGGCGTGGCCGACCATAAGACCAAAGAGGGTTATCTCATCACCACCGATATGGCGGGTGATCGTGAGCTGACACCCTCGGCCCGCGTGGAAGCCTGGGCCGCGCGCTGGGGCATTCGGCAGTTCCAGCAGTGGGGTGGCGCACCTGTGAGCGTCTGGCGCGAGCTGCGCCGCGTGCCGGCAGATATGGTCAAACAGGCCCCGCCGGCCATGGCCGCTGCCTGGGATGCCGTGCAAAAGGTCGAAGGCGAGAAGCGTGCATGCTGGGCGAGCTATCTGCGTGCGCAGGGCGGCGCTCTGGTGAAGCGTGACGATCTGATGGTCACGCTGGCCAAGGAAACCAAGACTGTCACCGGCCGCTATGAAGAGTGCGAGCGAGTGATGCCCTACGGCGTCCAGTGCCGCCAGATGGTCGGTGTGGTTTTCAAATCCATTCGTCACACATGGACGCCAGTTCAAGGGCACGACGCCCGCACATCGGCGGGTTCAGGGTTCCCTTGGACTCGTGTAAATAACTGTACGCAGCCCGCTGGGCCTGACTTTGCGGCCGATGTGTCCTTTGAGCCGAAGACCGCGCCGGCGCCGGTCACGTTCCAGCCGGACCAGGCCGCACAGGTTGAGCATGCCTGGCTTGCCCTGGGCGCATGCCCCTGGCCGCGGCCGGTGGTGGACGACATGCCGACATGGCCAGCGCCAGCCATGACGGCCGACGAACAGCGGCAGGCCCTGGCCTCATGGGAGGCCATTAGGGCATGCCCCTGGCCACGCATGGCGCCGGTACCGGACAAATCCCCGCGCCACGGAACGCCTCGCCAGGTCGCCGACTGGCGCTCTGGCCGGCTCGATGTCAGCGAACTTCCGATTGATCCCAACCCAACGAAAGGGAACGCCCCATGACCGCGTTTCGTGTCGTCGTGCGCACTGCCAGCGCACGCCATTCCTACACCGCCATCGCAGCGCATAGCTGCGACGTGATCGCCGCCGCCGTCGATCGCTTTGGCGTGTGCTCTGTAACGGCCATTCAGGAGAACCAGAAGTGAACGCAACCACAACCACCAATCCCGCCGTGTCTTACCGCGCCGAAGACTACGCCGCCAAGTATTTCGCCAAGCAGCCGAAACAGCGTGATTTCGTCATGCTGCCACCGCAGGCCCTGGACCGCATTACGTTCAATACACCCGATGACGGCGTGCTGGCAGGCTATGTGTCGGTTATCCGTCAGCACTTGGGCAACGGCCAGAAATTCGCGTGGGTGGAGCTGGACAAGGAGCTGGCGGGGCAATTCCGAGGAGTGCCGCTGGCGGACATCCTCACTTGCGATGATGCGGGAGTTCTACGCCGCAATACCGCGAATCGTGAAACCAAACGTCTTTGCTTGGGCGACTACAGCGGCAATCTGGGTGTTGAAATGGGGAAGAGGGAACCACAGTCATGAGTGCTTTGTTTCTTGATGATGAGAGCTTGGACCGTCTCACAGGCATTCGGCGCGGTTCTACCCGTGCCGGCGTCAAGCAGACCAAGTATGAGATGCAGGCGGCATTCCTGCGCGAAATCGGGATTCCCTTTATCTCGAATGCGCGCGGCCGGCCGGTGGTTCTGCTGTCGGCGGTAGAATCGCGCCGCACGGCAGAGGCCCCGAAAAAGGGATGGAAACCAGCAGTGATTGGGGCATGACATGGGGCGCAGGCCGTCGAAAAATTCGAATCTTCCACGTGGCGTGCGTGCGCGTGAGCAGCGCAGTGGGGTGATTTATTACTACTACGATGCCGGCGGCAAGCCGCGTCGTGAGATTCCACTCGGCTCTAACTACGTCGAGGCCGTGCGGAAGTGGGCCGAATTGGAGGCGATGCCGCCTTCCACCGTGTCCAAGGTGGTGACTTTCCGCTATGCCTGCGAGGTGTATCAGCAGAAATACATGCTGGATAACAGCCCCAAGACCAGGCGCGAGAAACTGAGGCAGTTCCCGTTCCTCTTCGAATTTTTCGACAATCCTCCGGCGCCGCTCGAAGAAATCAAGCCGATCCACGTCCGCCAGTACATGGCCTGGCGCAGCAAGAAGCGGCAGGATGCTCTGCGCGAAAAGGGGCTTGACGTGAAGGGGGACGAAGGGCGCGTAGCGGCCAATCGTGACAAGGCGCTGATTTCGCACGTCTGGAATGCGGCGCGGGCTGAAGGGCTGACTGATCTGCCCAATCCCTGCGCCGGCATCAAGTCATTCCGCGAGGAGGGAAGGGACGTTTATGTCTACGACGACATGTATTCCCAGGTATGGGAGAAGAGCGGCCAGGTGCTGCGCGACGCCATGGATCTGGCGTACCTGCTTGGCGGCCGAGTAGCCGACGTGCTCAAGGTGGATGAGAAGCACATCCGTCAGGGGGCCATCGAGTTGACGCAGAACAAGACCAACAGCAAGGTGCGCATTGAGATTACGGGGGAGCTGAAGGTTCTCGTCGACAAAATCCTGGCCAGGAAGAGAAGTATTGTCGGGAAGGTGACGACAACGCGCCTGCTGGTGAACGAAGAGGGCCAGCCGCTCACTTATGAAACTCTGCGGAGCAGGTTCGACAAGGCGCGGGAAGATGCCGGCATTCCGTTTGCCGAGTTTCAGTTCAGAGACCTGCGCGCCAAGGCCGGAACGGATAAGACCGATTCTCAAGGGGTGAGGGCGGCGCAAGGGCAGCTCGGGCACAAGAGCGTGACGACGACGGAAATTTACGTTCGGAAGCGGCGCGGCCAGAAGGTGACGCCCACCAAGTGAACAAGCCGCCTTTGGGCGGCTTTTTTGCACCCGATTTCAGCGCCTGCCAATGCGAGCCATTTTAGGGGCAGGGCGCGTAAGTGCGAAAATTGCGGAGCAAAGCCAGAATTGCGGAGCAAAAAAAAGCGGCCTGCATCGCTGCAAGCCGCTTCTGTTCTGGTGCTGATGGGCGGAATCGAACCGTCGACCTACTGATTACGAATCAGTTGCTCTACCAACTGAGCTACATCAGCAAAAGTCCGCGATTATAGCGGTTTCTTTCCGCCAATTCCACTCCCCAAGGAAAATTCCCGCCCCTTCGCCCCAAGGGGCAGGACCGGCTATTTAGGGCGGGGAGTCAAGGATCAACCATCGATCTTCCGATCCTCTTCCTTGGCTTCTTTCATGGCATCCGGCTCCAGTTCTTCGGCGGAACGGTTGCAATAAATGAAATATCCCCATGCCGCCAGCAGTACGCCCGTGCCTGCCAACAGGGCTGCGGCGTAGACCAGGTCGGCGGCTTCTTCGTGTACCGCGCGGAAGGTCATGACCAGGCCTTCGATGGCCAGGGCGACGATCACCACCACGAAAAACCGCGACAGGAAGCGCCTTACGCGCGTAGGGGCGCTGATGTTGGCATCACGGACGACTTCTTCCTCGGTGATGGTCTCGGCGATCTGGAAGGCGACGACCGCGGCCGCCAGGATACCGATGGCCTCGATCAATGCCTGGGCTTGCGACAAGCCCATCCCCTCGACCACCGCCTCGTAGCCCATGCGGGCGGCAATGATGATGAGCGCCAGCGCGCCTAGCGCAAAAAGCACGGCAATCGTGCCGTGTACAACGCCAAATACTGCCGTGATCCGTTTCATCGCTTCTTCCCCTTCATCTTGTCATTGAGAGCGATTGGACTGATCAGGTGCGGAAAGGTTGTCTGCCTGTGAACGGTCTCAGAACAGGGGGCATGACTCGCGCAATGCAGGCGGCGCGGCGATATGGGCAAGGAAAATTGTTTCCTTGCAGCACCATCTGCCCGCACCGAAGGCTGGCTTCCAGATGTCTTACAGCGGGTTCAGTCGTTGTGGCATGGCTGGTGCGCGGGCCGGGGTCCTATCCTGACGTTGTCAGCTTCGGTCATGTTCAACTCGCCGGCGAGGTACTTTACTCGCGGGCCAGCGTCAAGGAGGTCATCATGCCCCAGTCAGCATGGAGCAATAAGCGGGAACGTCAGTATGAACACATCAAGTCGGGCGTCCTCAAGCGCGGCGCGAGTACCAGCCGTGCAGAGGAAATCGCCGCCCGTACGGTCAACAAGGAGCGCGCTCAGCACGGGGAATCCCGTTCTGCCAGTGCCAGCTCTCTGCACGATATGCCCGCCTCGCGCCGGGGCGGTCTGCGGTCGCACAAGGGTAGCGGTGGTCGCACTTTCAAGCAGCTTTATGCCGAGGCGGCGGCGCGCAACATCAAGGGGCGTTCGGGAATGAACAAAGCCCAACTGGAAAAGGCACTGGCCTAGCGCGGTATCCGATTTCCGCCCACGGCTCACGTACCGTTCGCGCTTGCGCCGGCATGCGCCGGCAGGAAGGACAACGCCCCCGATGTATCTCGGGGGCGTTGCTTATTGCGTGCTGCTGTTTTGCCCTGCAGTCTGCGGCCGTATCAGCGCTTCAGGCGGCAGGGCGGTGCAGCGATCTGGCTTACTTGGTCACTGCCAGCAGGGTACGTTGACCACCCTTGTAGGTGTACAGGGTCAGGGAGCCGTCCTTGATGTCACCCTTGGCGTCGAACGCGATCACACCGGTCACGCCCTTGTGGCTGATCTTGGCCAGTTCGGGCAGGTACTTCTTGGGATCGGCGGAGCCGGCCTTGGCCATGGCATCAGCCACGGTCATGGTGGCGTCGTAGGCATAGGCGGCGTTATAGACGACGTCGATGCCGAACTTCTTCTTGTAGGCCGCGCGGAAATCATCCATGCCCTTCTTGCCGGAATCATCCACGCCACCTGCTTCGGCGCAGACCACCTGGTCTTCGCCCAGGCCATCACCGGCCAGGCTGGGCAGGGAGCCGGTACAGATACCGTCGCCACCCATGAACTTGGCGTTGATACCCAGCTGCTTCATCTGACGCAGCATCGGACCACCGACCGCATCCATGCCGCCGAAGAAGACCACGTCCGGCTTCTTGCCCTTGAGCGAGGTCAGGATGGCGTTGAAGTCGGTGGCCTTGTCGTTGGTGAACTGGGTGCCGACGATGGTGCCACCGGCAGCCTTGGCGCCCTTGGCAAATTCTTCAGCCACGCCTTGACCGTAGGCGGTACGGTCGTCGATCACGGCGATATGCTTGGTACCCAGCTTCTGCACCGCATACTTGCCCAGTGCTGCGCCCAGTTGCGCATCGTTGGCTACCACGCGGAAGGTGGTCTTGAAGCCTTGTTGCGTGTACTTGGGGTTGGTGGCCGACGGCGAGACCTGCGGAATGCCGGCGTCGCTGTAGATCTTGGATGCCGGGATGGTGGTGCCGGAGTTGAGGTGGCCGATCACCGCGGCGACCTTCTGGTCGACCAGCTTGGTGGCCACTGCAGTCGCTTGCTTGGGGTCCGACGCGTCGTCTTCACCGACCAGTTCGAACTTGACCTTCTTGCCGCCGATGGTGAAGCCCTTGGCGTTCAATTCTTCGACTGCCATGCGGGCGCCGTTCTCGTTATCCTTGCCCATGTGGGCGTTAGGACCGGACAGCGGGCCGACGTGAGCGATCTTGACCACTTCCTGGGCATGCGCGGCGCCTGCGAATGCCAGACCGATAGCAGCAGTTAATGGAATAATGGCGCTCTTGAGTTTCATAGATTTCCTCTGTAGATTGGATTGACCACTTTTAATGTTTTGTCTCACTACACAGCTTTATTCAGATCCCTGTTGCGGTGACCTGGCGTCCCGCTTTGCTTTCGTCCCCGACTTTCTGAATAATGCAGACGGTACAACATAAGAATCGGCTAAGCCAAGTTTTTTTTGAGCGGCCTACCTGTAAATCATCCTCATATTTGTCCCATGCCTGCCAAACTTCATACGCTCGATAAGGTGGATCGCAAACTGCTCAACATGCTGCAGAAGGACAACCAGATTTCCACGCGCGTACTGGCGGAAAAACTGCACATCTCGCAACCCACCTGTCTGCGCCGCATCCGTGACCTGCGCGAGGCCGGCATCATCAGCGCCGAGGTGGCGATGGTCGATCCATTTGCGCTCGGCTACGGCATGCTGGCCTTCCTCGAAATCTCGCTGAACAACCAGTCGGACCAGCACATGCAGGACTTCGAGCAGCGCATGGCCAAGGAGGCCGAGGTCATGCAGTGCTACTTCGTCTCTGGCGAATATGATTACTTCCTGGCGGTGCATGTGATCGACATGGATGCCTACTATCAGTTCGTCAGACGTGTGATCTCTGGCTCCGGCAACGTGCGTCACTTCCAGTCGCGCTTCCCGATGAAGCGCGCCAAATTCACCACTCGCATCAGCTTCGATGAGAAGGCGGCCGAGGTGCAGGTGCGCGTGCCGGGCTGATCGGGCCTGGAGGCAGTAGGGGTGCAGCGGCGTTTCGTTAGGCCCGGCGAGCCGTCTTCATAGCATCCTGGCCTCACATTTACTAAGTTTACTTAGTTTCACCATTCCCTTCTTCGTCCCGCAGAATGGGTCTTGCCGTCAGGCTGGCACGCAGTTTGCATTGCGTGGCGGTTGTCAGTTGTGTTATTTTTGGGATATCCAGTGGTGTGCGTTGAAGATGGCCGCCCGCCGCTGCATCCTCGCCAAGGTGGCATCGCGGTCACAGGCAGCAAGAGCGGACACAGATCAGCATCCAGCGTCGGCGCGCGCCAGGCCGGCCACTCGGCAATACCCAGCAACCCCTATCATCCACCGTCTGCGGCCTGAGTCTGCAGGGCGCCGCATTGCCTGACCTGCCGTCTTTGTTGCCGGCCGCAGCAGATTGGCAGCCTGACTTGCCGCCGGATTGGGCTCAAGCCACCACTTCCGTCACACAGAACAGAAAGGAAAACCCGCACGATGCACGAAGTCGAGTTATTCATCCAGGACATGGCGATCATCATGCTGATCGCCGGCATCGTCACCGTTGTCTTCAACAAGTTGAAACAGCCGGTGGTGCTGGGCTATATCGTCGCGGGCGTGATCATCGGCCCGCATACCCCGCCGTACGACCTGATCCAGGATGAGAAGACCGTGCACATCCTTTCGGAGCTGGGCGTGATCTTCCTGCTGTTCTCGCTGGGGCTGGAGTTCAGTCTCAAGAAACTGGCCAAGGTCGGAGCCACCGCCTTCATTGCCGCCGCCGCAGAAATCCTGCTGATGATCTGGATCGGCTACGAGATCGGCCTGTATTTCGGCTGGAAGCGGATGGACGCCATCTTCCTGGGCGCCATGCTGGCCGTGTCCTCCACCACCATCATCGTCAAGGCCCTGAATGAGCTGGGCATGAAGAACGAGAAGTTCGCCCAGATCATCTTCGGCATCCTGATCGTGGAAGACATCCTGGCCATCGGCATGATCGCCTTGCTCTCCGGGGTGGCCACCAGTGGTTCGGTCGATTCCACCGAAGTCTTCACCACCGTGGGCAAGCTGGTGCTGTTCATGACCGTCTCGCTGGTGGTGGGCATTCTCGCGGTGCCGCGCCTGCTGAGCTTCATCGCCCGCTTCAAGAGCCAGGAGATGCTGCTGGTGGCGGTGCTGGGCATCCTCTTCGGCTTCTGCCTGCTGGTGATGAAGCTGCAATACAGTGTGGCGCTGGGGGCCTTCCTGGTGGGGGCAGTGATGGCCGAGTCGCGCCATCTGCATCGTATCGAACGCCTGGTCGAGCCGATTCGCGACATGTTCTCCGCCATCTTCTTCGTGGCCATCGGCCTGCTGTTCGATCCCAACGTGCTGGTCAAGTACTGGATGCCGATCACCGTCATCACCCTGGCCGTGGTCTTCGGCAAGCTCATCAGCTGCGGCCTGGGGACCTTCGTGGCCGGGCAGGGCGGGCGTACGCCGATGCGCGTGGGCATGGGCCTGGCGCAGATCGGCGAGTTCTCCTTCATCATCGCCGCACTGGGCCAGAGCCTCAAGGTCACCAGCGACTTCCTCTATCCCATCGTGGTGGCGGTGTCGGCGGTGACTGCATTGCTCACGCCCTACCTGATCAAGGCTGCCGACCCGCTCTCGGCCAAGGCGGTCACGCTGGTGCCGGCACGGGTATCCGCGCTGATGGGCATGTACTCCAACTGGCTGGAAAGCCTGCAACCGACCGGCGACCGTGCCGAACTCACGCGCATCATCCGCCGCATCCTGATGCAGGTGATGGTGAACCTGGCGCTGGTGATCGCCATCTTCATCGGCGGTGCCTTCTTCGTCGATGGCCTCTCGCGCCAGCTGTCGGCCTGGACGCCGGATTCCGACGTGCAGAAAGCCATCATCTGGGGTGGTGCGCTGGTGCTTTCCCTGCCGTTCCTGATCGCCACCTATCGCAAGCTGCAGGCCCTGTCGATGTTGCTGGCCGAGGTCAGCGTCAAGCCCGAGTTCGCGGGAGCGTATACTTCCGGCGTGCGCAAGGTGGTGTCGGAAGTCTTGCCCATCATGTCCATCGTCGGCATCATGCTGCTGATCTTCGTGTTGAGCGCCAGTATCCTGCCGCCGCTGAACCTGCTGGCCTTCGTGCTGGCAGCCGCAGCCGGGCTGCTGTGGTTACTCTGGAGCAAGCTTGTCAAGCTGCATTCACGGTTGCAGATCGCGCTGTTCGAGACGCTGGACGAGAAGCCGGATGATGTGCACTGAGCGGCAATCATCCCGCCATATAGGAATTTAGGGCTTCCGGAAACCGGATCCCAGGGTTTTATTTACGTTGGACGAAAGAAAATGACTCAAGACGAACTCAAGCTGGCTGTGGCCAAGGCCGCCATCGACTACGTGGTCGATGGCGAAATCATCGGTGTGGGTACCGGCTCCACCGCCAATTTCTTCATCGATGAACTGGGCAAGATCAAGCATCGCATCAAGGGCGCGGTAGCGTCTTCCGAGGCGACGGCCGAGCGCCTGCGGTCGCACGGCATCACGGTGTTCGATCTCAATGAGGTCGAGACCATGCCTGTGTATATCGACGGCGCCGATGAGATCAACGCCGGTGGCGCCATGATCAAGGGCGGTGGTGCAGCGCTGACCCGCGAAAAGATCGTGGCCTCGGTCGCGCAGAAGTTTGTCTGCATCGCCGATGGTTCCAAGCTGGTCGACGTGCTGGGCAAATTCCCGCTGCCGGTGGAGGTGATTCCCATGTCGCACGCCGTGGTGGCCCGCAAGCTGGCTGCGCTGGGCGGTGAGCCGCGTCTGCGCCTGAACAAGAATGGCGACGGCCAGCCGCTGGTGACCGACAACGGTTGCTACATCATCGACGTGCTGGGCCTGGCCATCACCGATCCGGCCGATATCGAAGACAAGATCAACAATATCGTCGGCGTGGTCACCAATGGTCTGTTTGCCCGCCAGGGTGCCAATGTCTGCCTGCTGGGCACCGCCGACGGCGTCAAGAAGCTGGAGTTCTGAGGCACCCGTTCTGAAGGACGAGCAGCAGTTTCTGCGCTCCTGCAAGACGCAAGAAAAAATGGCCGTGTCGCGAGACACGGCCATTTTCGTTGCTGCCAGTGCTGTGGATCAGTGCTGTGGATCAGGGCTGTACGGCCTTGGCCTTGACCTCGTCTCGCGCAATGACCACGGTCATGCGCGCCGGATCAAGATACTTGCGTACCGCCGCATTGAGTTGCGCCAGTGTCAGGTCGGCCAGTTTCAAATCCAGCTGCTGCTGCCACAGGAAGCTGCGGTCCAGGTTCATCAGCGCCGTCCAGCTGGTGGCGATGCCGCCATCACCGGCGCGCTGCTGGTTGCGTTGCTGCAGGATGCCGGACTTGGCGCGCAGCAGTTCTTCGTCCGTGAAGCCGTCCTTGATGAGGCGGGTGATTTCTTCGCGCACGGCGGCATCGACCTTGTCCAGGTTCTGCGGGGCCGCGATGGCGCGCACGCTGAAGTAGCCCGCATCACTGATGGCGCCCACCTGCAGCCCGCTGTTGATGCCGTAGGACAGCCCATCCTGCTGGCGGATGCGGTCGGCCAGGCGCGACTTGAGGCTGGAGCCGCCCAGCAGGTAATTGGCCACCGCCAGCGCCGGATAGTCGGGATCGTCATCGCGCAGGCGGATGTTCTGGCGCGCCAGATAGACGCCGTTTTCCTTGTCGGGAGTATCGATGACGATACGCTTGGCCGGAATATCGGCCCAGGTGTGCAAGACCCGTGCATAGGGGGCCGGGCTGGCCCAGCCGGCGAAGGCCTGGTCGATGGCGGCACGGGTGGCCTGGACGTCGAAGTCACCGACGATGGCCAGCTCGCCATGGGAAGCGCCATAGAAGCGCTGGTGGAAGGCCTTGACCTGTTCCAGCGTGACCGCCTGCACGGCGGCAATGCGCTGCTCCAGCGTTTGCGCGGCACGCCAGTCGCCGCTGGGGTAGTGGTCGAAGTGCAGTTGCAGGGCCTCGGCGGCGCGGGCGTCCGGCTCCTTGCGGGTGGCTTCCAGTGCCGCCAGCGTTTCATTCTTCAGTTGCGTGAATTCGGCCGGATCCATGCGCGGATGGCGCAGCACCTCGCCGGCCAGCGCCAGTGCCGGGACCAGATTGTCGCGGGTGGTCTGGAAGCGATAGACGTTGCCATTGATCTTCAGGCGCGTGAATTCATCGGCCAGCTGACGACGATCCAGTTTCTCCGTGCCGCGCAGGAGCATGGCAGCCGTCAACTGGGCCACGGCACGCTGGCCGAACAGACCCTGGGCATCGCCGAATTCCAGGTTCATGCTCACCGATACCGTCTGCCCACGCGACTTCTTGGGCAGCAGTGCCAGGTTCAGAGAAGCGTGCGGCGGCTGTTCCGGTGCGATGCGGGTGGTGCGCTGTTCGATGTTGCCGGGCGCCGGGTCGAAGGCTTCCCCGGAGGCGATGGCCGGGCGCGGCTGGTATTGGGCCAGCAGTGCCTCCACGCTGGGCGCGGCGGGGACCTCGCTGCGTTGCGGGTGATCTTCCGGCAGGTACAGGCCCACGGTGCGATTGTCGCGGCGGAAATACCTGGCGGCAGCTGCAGCGATGTCGGCACTGCCCAGGCGCTGCTCCAGGTCGCGGTCGATGAATACCAGCCGCCAGTCACCACGTGCAATCGCATTGGACATGGCCACGGCCATCTGTTGCGGATTGTTCTGCAGGGTCTCGAAGTTGTTCCCGCTCTCGCGATGCAGGCGCGCCACTTCCTCGGCCGTCGGCGGCGTGGTGCTGAAGGATTCTACGGCCGCGATCATGGCCTGCTTGACGGGTTCGATGTCGACTCCGGCCTTGAGCTGCGCCACGATCATCTGCAGCCCCGGTGCGAAGCCGCTGAGCTGCATCGAATAGACCGCCGTCGCCAGTCCGGTCTCCACCAGCGACTTGTGCAGCCGGCCGTTGGGCGTGTCGGCCAGGATGTCGCTGGCGAAGGAGAGGGCAGTCGCATCCGGGTGCAATGCGGAAGGCATCTTGTAGCCCAGCGCCACCAGTTGCAGGTCGCCGCGCCGGCGGATGGCGAACTGGCGTTCACCGTCCTGGGTCGGCTCCACGGTCCAGAATTCCGGCAGCTTGCGCTTGGGGCGCGGCAGGCGGCCAAACGTCTGGTTGACCCATTGCAGCACCTCGGCCGGCGCGAACTTGCCGGCGATCAGCAGCACCGCATTGTCTGGCTGGTAGTAGGTGCGATAGAAGGCCTGCAGGTTCTCGATGCGGACATTCTCGATGTCGCTGCGCGCACCGATGGTATTGCGGCCATAGCTGTGCCAGTCATAGGCCACGCTCTGCATGCGCTTCAACATCACCCGCGAGGGGGAGGTTTCGCCGGCTTCGAATTCGTTGCGCACCACCGTCATCTCGCTGTCGAGGTCCTTGCGCGCAATCCTGGAATTGACCATGCGATCGGCTTCCATGGCGATGGCCCATTGCAGGTTGTCCTGGCCGGCCTGGAAGGTCTCGTAGTAGTTGGTGCGGTCCAGCCAGGTGGTGCCGTTGAAGTTCATGCCGCGCTTGCTGAACTCCTGCGGAATGGCCGGATAGCGCGGCGATCCCTTGAACATCAGATGTTCCAGCAGGTGGGCCATGCCGGTCTCGCCATAGTTCTCGTGCCGCGAGCCGACCAGGTAGGTGATGTTGACGGTGACGGTGGGTTTGGAGTCGTCCGGCAGCAGCAACAGTTTGAAGCCATTGGCAAAACGGTATTCGCTTATGCCCTCGGCACTGGGCCCGGCGGTGACACCGGGCGGCAACGCCAGGGACGCACCGGTAGCGGCTGGGGTGGCGCTGGCCGGGGTGGCTGCGGCAGTGGCAGCGTAGGAAGCCGGGGCCGCGAGGGCCAGGCCCAGGCTGAGGGCGAGGAGGGCAAGGCGCAGATGACGCAAGGACAAGATGGACTCCAGCAGGAAGACGGATGCGAGGGTGGAATGGTAGACCCAGCCGCATTGTAGCCTCAGCGATACGGCCCCATGCGATGCGCGCAGGCAAAAAAATCGCCGCCGTGGCGGACCAGGGCGGCGCTGTGCGAGTGGGCAGCCCTCCAGGCCGCTGGCCCCGCGCTTATTCGCTGGGCGGTACGAAACCGGCAGCTGCATCGGCACCTTCACCGAAGAAGTGCTTTTCCATCTGTGCCGCCAGGTACTTGCGGGCGCGGGCATCGGCCAGCATCAGGCGGTTTTCGTTGACCAGCATGGTCTGGTGCTTCAGCCAGGCGGCCCATGCCTCCTTGGAGACGCTTTCATAGATGCGCTTGCCCAGTTCGCCCGGATAGGGCGGGAAGTCCAGGCCTTCGGCTTCCTTGTTCAGTTTGATGCAGTGGACCATGCGTGCCATGTCGATTCCTTGGTTCGTTAAGATGAAATGCCTGGGACGGGCGGGCCTGCGATGGGGGTCAGCGGTTGAGCCTGCTCACGTCCTGACGAAAAAATTCAATACAGGTTCTTGATCAGCACCTGTGATTTGCGTTGCCAGTTGTAGATCTGCTGGCGGTCCTGCGGCAGGTCGTTCACGCCTGCCAGCACGAAGCCGCGCTTGAGGAACCAGTGCGAGGTGCGCGTGGTGAGCACGAACAGCTTGGTCAGTCCGGCTTCGCGGGCGCGGGTCTCGATGTGCTTCAGGATACGGTCGCCATCGCCCTGGCCTTGCACTTCCGGGTTGACCGTCAGGCAGGCCATTTCGCCCATGCGTGCCTCCGGGAAGGGATAGAGGGCGGCGCAACCGAAGATGACGTTGTCGTGCTCGATCACCGAGAAGTAGTGGATTTCGCGCTCGATCAGTTCGCGGCCGCGCTTGACCAGCGTGCCATCGGCTTCCAGCGGTTCGATCAGTTTCAGGATGCCCCCCACGTCCTCGATGGTGGCCTGGCGTAGGCTCTCCAGGTTTTCGTAGGTGACCATGGTGCCTACGCCGTCGTGGGTGAACAGTTCCAGCAGGGCCGAGCCATCGGTGGCAAACGGCACGATGTGGGCACGCGAGACGCCCGCATTGCAGGCCTTGACCACGCTGGCGAGGTAGAACGCCGCATCCGATGGCAGGAAACCCGCCGACAGCACGGCTTCAGCCTGGTGCGAGGAGAGTTCGCGGATCTCGGCCCCGGCGGCGTCCTTCATCATCGGTGTTTCCGACAGGAAGATCAGCTTTTCCGCGCGCAGCGCGATGGCCGCCGAGACCGCCACGTCTTCCATGGTCAAGTTGAAGGCTTCCCCGGTGGGTGAGAATCCCAGCGGCGAGAGCAGGACGATGCCGCCCGCATTCATGATCGGCTGGATCACGTCGGCGGCAATCTTGCGCACCACGCCGGTCAGTTGCAGGTCCACGCCATCGTAGACGCCCATCGGACGGGCCGTGACGAAATTGCCGGAGATGACGCGGATAGCCGAATGCGCCATCGGTGTATTGGGCAAGCCCTGGCTGAAGGCGGCCTCGATATCCAGGCGCAGCTCACCTGCGGCTTCCTTGGCACATTCCAGGGCGGTGCTGTCGGTGACGCGCAGGCCATTGTGAAAGCGCGCCTCGACGTTGCGCAGTGCCAGTTGCTCGGCCACCTGCGGGCGCGAGCCGTGTACCACCACCACCCGGATGCCCAGGGCGTGCAGCAGCGAGAGGTCCTGGGCCAGTACCTGCAGGTCGCCGGCCGTGACCAGCTCACCCGGGAAGGCGACCACGAAGGTCTTGCCGCGGAAGGCGTGGACATAGGGCGCGACGGAACGCAGCCAGTTGACGAATTCGGTCTGTTTTTCCATGACGCGCATTATAACCAGCGTCGGCGCTGGGCGTAGGCTTGCGCGCTACCAGCGGCCAGATTTCTTGCAGGGATGTTGCAAAGCGGGACCAATGGCCCGACCAGCATGACCGGCAGAGCCTGGCCAGAC
Source organism: Herbaspirillum sp. VT-16-41 (assembly GCF_001994935.1). Taxonomy (NCBI): domain Bacteria; kingdom Pseudomonadati; phylum Pseudomonadota; class Betaproteobacteria; order Burkholderiales; family Oxalobacteraceae; genus Herbaspirillum; species Herbaspirillum sp. VT-16-41. The sequence goes on along the minus strand of NZ_MUXB01000168.1, from coordinate 160,404 downwards.
TGCCCGAACTTGTACCATGGGCCCGGCAGCCGCCTGCAGCCTGACCGGGCGGGCCGTGGCAGGTATAATGTCGGCCTCATGTCCGTTACCAAAGCACCCACCACCACGCCCGGCGCCGAGCCGCAGAAGAACCCGCAGCAGGAGCGCCCGCGCAATGAGCGCAATGGCCGCGATGGCCGCACCCCGCGCCGCGCCGATCCTACCGCTGACGCCGCGCCACCAGTGCGCAACCCGCTGCCGCCGGTGACCTTCCCGGAAGAGCTGCCGGTCTCCGGCCGCCGCCACGAGATCGCCGAGGCGCTGCGCCGCCATCAGGTCGTCATCGTCAGTGGCGAGACCGGTTCCGGCAAGACCACCCAGTTGCCCAAGATATGCCTGGAGCTGGGCCGTGGCGAAAAGGGCTTGATCGGCCACACCCAGCCGCGCCGCATCGCCGCCTCGTCCACCGCCAAGCGCATCGCCCAGGAACTCAATTCCCCGCCCGGTGAGCTGGTGGGCTACAAGGTGCGCTTCAATGACACCCTGTCCAAGGGCGCCTGGATCAAGCTGATGACCGACGGCATTCTGCTGGCCGAGACCCAGACCGATCCGCTCTTGCGCCAGTACGACACCATCATCATCGACGAGGCGCATGAACGCAGCCTCAACATCGATTTCCTGCTGGGCTACCTCAAGCAATTGCTGCCCCGGCGTCCCGACCTGAAGATCATCATCACCTCGGCCACCATCGACGCCGACCGCTTCGCCCGCCATTTCGGCCGCGAGGTCCAGGGCGAGATCGTGCCGGCCCCGGTGATCGAGGTCTCGGGTCGTCTGTATCCGGTGGAAATCCGCTATCGGCCCATCGACAATGCCGACCGCAGCGGCGTCTCCACCGAGGTGGCGCAGGCCCGCGCCCGTGCCGAAGGGCGTGCCAGCCAGGCCCAGAAGGACCGCGAACAACGCGACCTGATGGATGCCGTGGTCGACGCCGTCGATGAGCTGGCCCGCATCGGTTCCGGCGACGTGCTGGTGTTCCTGCCCGGCGAGCGCGAGATTCGCGACGCCGCTGAAGCCCTGCGCAAACACCATCCGCCGCATGTGGAAATCCTGCCGCTGTTTGCCCGCCTGTCGGCACAGGACCAGGAGCGCGTCTTCAAGACCAGCAATGCCCGACGCATCGTGCTGGCCACCAACGTCGCCGAGACCTCGTTGACGGTGCCGGGCATCCGCTACGTGGTCGATGCCGGCCTGGCGCGTGTGAAGCGCTACAGCTATCGCAACAAGGTCGAACAGCTGCAGATCGAACCGGTGGCGCAATCGGCCGCCAACCAGCGCGCCGGCCGTTGCGGCCGGGTGGCAGCGGGGGTGTGTATCCGTCTGTATGACGAGCAGGATTTCCTGCAGCGCCCCAAGTTCACCGACCCGGAAATCCTGCGCTCCTCGCTGGCCTCGGTCATCCTGCGCATGAAGTCGCTGCACCTGACGGACGTGGAGAGCTTCCCCTTCATCGAACCGCCCCTGGGGCGCGCCATCGCCGATGGCTACCAACTGCTGCAGGAGCTGGGCGCGGTAGAAGAGCAGGACGGCGTGAACCGCCTCACGCCCCTGGGCAAGCAGCTGGCGCGCCTGCCGCTGGACCCGCGTGTGGGCCGCATGATCCTGGCCGGTCGCGACAATGCCTGCCTGACCGAATTGCTGATCATCGCCGCCGCCGTCTCCGTGCAGGACCCGCGTGACCGGCCGATGGACGCGCAGAACGCGGCCGACAACGCGCACAAGAAATTCGCCGATGAGAAATCCGAGTTCGCCAGCTACCTGAAGATCTGGAAATGGTTCGAAGACGCCATCGCCCACAAGAAATCCAATCGCCAGCTGCAGGAGCACTGCCGCGAGAACTTCCTGTCGCAGCTGCGCCTGCGCGAGTGGCGCGACGTCCACTCGCAACTGCTGACCATCGTCAAGGAACAGGGCTGGCGCCTGAACGAAGCCGCGGCCACCTATGACCAGCTGCACCTGGCGCTGCTGACCGGCCTGCTGGGCAATGTCGGCTTCAAGAGCGAGGACGATGCGCAATACCTGGGCGCACGCGGCATCAAGTTCAACATCTGGCCCGGCGCACACCTCACCAAGAAGCCCGGCCGCTGGGTGATGGCCGCCGAACTGGTCGATACCGCCCGCCTGTATGCCCGCTGCGTGGCCAACATCCAGCCCGAGTGGCTGGAAAAGCTGGGCGGCCACCTGCTGAAGAAATCCTGGGGCGAGCCGCGCTGGGAAAAGCGCGCCGCGCAAGTCACCGCCTCCGAACGCGCCACGCTCTACGGCCTGGTGGTTTACAGCCAGCGCCGCATCAACTACGGCAACATCAACCCGGCCGAGGCCCGCGAGATCTTCATCCGTGATGGCCTGGTCGGTGGCGACTTCGAGACCCGCGCCCCGTTCTTCGCGCACAACCAGAAGCTGGTCCGCGAGATTGAGAACCTGGAACACAAGTCGCGCCGCCTGGACGTGCTGGTGGATGACGAGCTCATCATCGGTTTCTACGACAAGCTGATCCCGCACGACATCTGCAACGGCGTGGACTTCGAGAAGTGGCACAAGCAGGCCACCGCCGCCGATCCCAAGCTGCTCTACCTGAACCGCGACGACCTGATGCGCCACGAGGCGGCCGGCGTCACCACCGAGCTCTTCCCCAAGACCATGAACGTGGCCGGCATCTCCATGGCGCTGTCCTACCACTTCGAACCGGGCGCCCCGCGTGACGGCGTCACCCTGACCGTGCCGCTGTATGCCCTGAACCAGGTCTCGGCGGACCGCTGTGAATGGCTGGTGCCGGGCATGCTCAAGGAAAAGGTGCATCTGCTGCTGAAATCCCTGCCGCAGAAACTGCGCCGCCACTGCGTGCCGCTGCCCGATTACGCAGCGCGTTTCTGCGAGCGCATGGAAGAGCGCAAGACCTTCGGACGCGGCAACCTGATCGACGCCATCATCGCCGACATCCGCGAACAGATCACGCTCCTGGTCAAGCCCAGCGACTTCAAGCAGGAGACGCTGTCGGCCCACCACGCGATGAACTTCAAGATCATCGACGAACATGGTCGTCAGCTGGAAATGGGCCGCAACCTCGCCGCCCTGCAAGCCGAGTTTGGCGGCCAGGCCCGCCAGCAGTTCCAGAAGCTGGCCGAGCAGGTGGCCATCGCACCGCGTGACGACAGCGACGACGAGGCTGCCGTGCCGACGACACAGAAGGGGGCGCCCAAGGGCGCCGCCACCTCCACCGCCGCGGCATCGACAAGCGCTGCACCGGCTTCCGCAGGCGAGTACAGCAACCTCACCGGCTGGAGCTTCGGCGAGCTGCCCGAACTGCTGGAAATCACCCGAGGCAGCGGCAAGCAGGCACAGACCCTGATCGGATTCCCGGCGCTGGTGGAGCGCAAGACGCATTGCGACCTTGAAGTCTTCGACGACCCGGCCGAGGCTGCGCGCTTCCATTACGCCGGCCTGCGCCGCCTGTTCGCGCTGCAGATGAAGGAGCAGCTGAAGTATCTGGAGAAGAACATTCCCGGCCTGCAGCAGATGGGCATGCAATTCATGGCCCTGGGTTCGCAGGAAGAATTGCGCGAGCAGATCCTGAATGCCGGCCTGGAACGCGCCTTCCTGCAAGACCCGTTGCCTCGCAATGCGGACGAATTCAATCGTCGGCGCGACGAAGGCAAGGCCCGCCTGGGTCTGCTGGTCAACGAGATCGCCCGCCTGTGTGGCCAGATCCTGGCCGAATATCATGCCCTGCCCAAGAAGCTGCAGGGCATCAAGGCCCACGCGCAGGCCGCGGCCGACATGCAGGCGCAGCTTTCGCAACTGGTGGGCAAGCGCTTCGTGGCCGAGACCGACTATGGCAACCTCAGCCACTATCCGCGCTACCTCAAGGCCATCAACGTGCGCCTGGACAAGCTGCGCGCCGACCCGGCCCGTGATACGCGCCTATTGGGCGAGTGGAACTCGGTGGCGCTGCCTTACCAGCGTGCCCTGAAGGACCGCGCCGGCCGGGCCGATCCCAAGATGACCGAGTTCCGCTGGATGCTGGAGGAATTGCGCGTATCGCTGTATGCGCAGGAGCTGAAGACGCCCATGCCGGTGTCGGTGAAGCGCTTGCAGAAGGTGTGGGAGAGCATGCAGCGCTAGGTACGTGATTGGCAGCGTGGCACGGCCCGAAAACCGCTTCCACGCTGCGATTCAGCCAATTTCCACCGATTTTCGCGTAAAATGCGTGATTCTTTGAATCAGTCGAGTACGTCGAACACCATGGCCATCAAGTCAGACAAGTGGATCCGCCGCATGGCGGAGCAGGAAGGAATGATCGAACCCTTCGAGCCGGGGCAGGTGCGCCAGTCGGCGGACGGGGCCAAGATCGTTTCCTACGGCACCTCGTCCTATGGCTACGATATCCGCTGCGCCGATGAATTCAAGATCTTCACGAACATCAATTCCACCATCGTCGATCCAAAGAACTTCGACGAGAAATCCTTCGTTGATTTCAAGGGCGATGTCTGCATCATCCCGCCCAACTCCTTCGCGCTGGCCCGTACCGTCGAATACTTCCGCATCCCGCGTAGCGTGCTGACCATCTGCCTGGGCAAGTCCACCTATGCGCGCTGCGGCATCATCGTCAACGTCACCCCCTTCGAGCCGGAATGGGAAGGCTACGTCACGCTGGAGTTTTCCAATACCACGCCGCTGCCGGCCAAGATCTACGCTGGCGAAGGCTGTGCCCAGGTGCTGTTCTTCGAGAGCGATGAAATCTGCGAGACCTCGTACAAGGATCGTGGCGGCAAGTACCAGGGCCAGCATGGCGTGACCTTGCCCAAGACCTGAGCGCGTCGCGTCGTAAAGTTTGTAAACGATTTACAAAGAAGGCTTCCTGCGGGAAGCCTTCTTTGTATGGATGGCGCTTCTGCCATATGTCGTACGTGTTTAACGGCGCTTACGGCCGGCGCTCAGTTTCAACGCCTCTTCCCGCATCAGCCGCGCCGCGCCGCTGATGCTGCCGGTCCGGTAGGCCAGGTGCAGCGGGGCTTTCAGGTCCGAGGCGCCGGTCAGCTTGAGATACACGACCCCCTCCGCATTGACCCGTGTCATCGACGCCGGGATCACCGCCACACCGACGCCTGCTGCGACCAGCGACAGCGTGGAGAGGTTCTTGCGCGCCTCCTGGAGCACCTGTGGCGAGAAGCCGGCCGCGTGGCAGGCGGCGATGATGGTGTCGTACAAGCCCGGGCCGTTGGGCCGGCGCGTCATGATGAAGGATTCCTCGGCCAGGGCGTGCAGGGCGATGCTCTTGCGCTTGCCGCCGTCGGCCAGCGGATGGTCGATGGGTAGCGCGGCGACCATGTCTTCCACCAGCATGGTTTCTATCGTCAGCCCGCTGGCGTCGCCCACCGGCGAGCGCACGAAGGCGAGGTCGAGCCGCTTGCCGCGCAGTGATTCGATCAGTTCGTTGGTATTGCTCTCTTCCACCGTCATGATCACGTCCGGCGCATCGGCGCGGAAGGCGCGGATCACCGAATGCACGAAGGGATGCAGCGAGGCCGATTCGGTGAATCCCACCGCGATGCGCCCCATCTTGCCCTGGGCGATGCGGCGCACGCTGGCCACCGTGGTATCCAGCTGGGCCAGCAGGGCGCGGGCGTCGACGAGCAGGGCGGCGCCGCTGTCGGTCAGCTCCATGCCGCGTGGCAGGCGATTGAACAGGGTCACGCCCAGCTCGCGCTCCAGCACGCGAATCTGCTGCGATAGCGGCGGTTGCTGGATGCCGATGCGTTCGGCTGCCTTGGTCAGGTGGCCCTCTTCGGCAACGGCGATGAAATAGCGCAGCAGGCGCAGGTCGATGGCAGGTGACATATCGTATGAATATGGATAGGCTATCTGACATATATTAGACAAAAACCCTCCCCAAGAGTAGCCTTTCATTCATGCGGCAATCACGCCGCGCCTGCATGAGACGACGATGAGCACTCCCGATCCCCTGGCCCCAGAGCGGCCTGTCCCCACTACCCGAGAACTGTTCCTGGGCTTCCTCGGCCTGGGCATGACCGCCTTCGGCGGTGCGCTGCCGCTGGCGCATCGCATGATCGTGGAACGGCGGCGCTGGCTGACCGACCCTGAATTCGTGGAACTGCTGGGGCTGTGCCAGTTTCTGCCGGGCGGCAACATCATCAACCTGTCGGTGGCGCTGGGCATGAAATTCCGCGGCTGGAAGGGTGCGCTGGCAGGCATCACCGGGCTGATCGCGGTGCCGTCCATGGTGGTGATCCTGCTGGGCATGATCTACCAGCACTTTCAGCATGACCCCAACGTCAAGCACCTCTTCGCCGGACTGGCCGCGGCTGCCGCCGGCCTGCTGATCCAGATGGCGGTGAAGATCGCGCTGCCGCTGCGCAAGAACCTGGTGCTGGCCGGGGTGGCCATCGTCTGCTTCGTGGCCATCGCCTTGCTGCGTATCCCGCTGCTGTGGGTGATGCTGGTGATGACGCCGATCAGCGTGATCCTGACCGCCCGTTACGGCGAGCGTTTCGCCGCCAGGCCGCAGGTCGCCGCCGCCAAGGATAGCGGCAAGGACACCGTCAAGAAGGAGGGCGCGCAATGAGCCAGACCCTGATCGCATTGGCCATCATCTTCACGCAGTTGTCGGTGCTGGCCTTCGGTGGCGGCAATACCATCCTGCCGGAGATGCAGCGCCAGGTGGTGGAGGTGCATCACTGGATGACGGCCGAGGATTTCAGTGCCCTGTTTGCCCTGGGCCAGGCCGCGCCCGGTCCCAACCTGATGGTGGTGACCCTGGTGGGCTGGCATGTGGCCGGCTTCTGGGGGATGCTGGTGACCAGCCTGGCCAAGTTCGGGCCGTCGTCCATCATCACCATCATCACGCTTCACGTGTGGGAGAGGTTCAAGGACAAGCCCTGGCGGCGTCACGTGCAGGCCGGGCTGCTCCCGGTGACCGGCGGATTGGTGGCGGCATCGGCGCTGCTGATCGCCCAGGCCTCGATCACCCATGGCTTCCTGGCGGCGATTACGGCGGCTACCGCCATCATCGCGCTCAAGACCAAGATCCATCCGTTGTGGTTATTGTTTGGCGGGGCCTTGGCGGGGTTCTTCTATCTCGGCACTTTCTGACCGCGCGGCTGGCGCGGAGTCCCTGCGCCTTCGATACGCGGCAGAGCCGCTACTCAGTCCGAACGGGAGTGGGTATGTCGATCCCGAAAAGAAAACAGCCGATGCCTTCGCAGGCATCGGCTGTTTTTTTACGTTCAGCGCTGAGGCTTATTGCTTGACGCAATCCACGAAGTAATCGCGACGGCCGTTGACTTCGCGCTTGACCAGACCGTGCACGTCGGTTTCGAAGCCAGGGAATTTCTCGTTGAAATCACGGGCGAACTTCAGGTAATCGACGATGGTCTTGTTGAAGATTTCGCCCGGGATCAGCAGCGGAATACCCGGCGGATACGGGGTCAGCAGGATCGAGGTGACGCGGCCTTCGAGTTCATCCAGGGGGACGCGGTCGATCTCGCGGTGGGCCATCTTGGCGAAGGCATCCGAGGGCTTCATGGCCGGTTGCATGTCCGAGAGATACATCTCGGTGGTCAGGCGGGCCACGTCGTAGGCACGGTAGGTCTCGTGGATCTGCTGGCACAGGTCGCGCAGGCCCAGGCGCTCGTAGCGCGGGTTGCGCTGGGCGAACTCGGGCAGGATGCGCCAGATCGGCTGGTTCTTGTCGTAGTCGTCCTTGAACTGCTGCAGTGCCGTCACCAGCGTGTTCCAGCGGCCCTTTGTGATGCCGATGGTGAACATGATGAAGAAGGAATACAGGCCGCACTTTTCCACGATCACGCCGTGCTCGGCCAGGTACTTGGTCACGATGGAGGCCGGGATGCCGGTCTCGCCGAACTGGCCGTTCAGGGCCAGGCCGGGGGTGACGATGGTGGCCTTGATCGGGTCCAGCATGTTGAAGCCCGGTGCCAGGTCGCCGAAGCCGTGCCAGTCGTCCTCGGCCTTGATGACCCAGTCTTCGCGCTCGCCGATGCCGTCGGCGGCGAAGCTGTTGGGGCCCCAGACCTGGAACCACCATTCATCGCCGAACTCCTGGTCGATCTTCTTCATGGCGCGGCGGAAGTCGAGCGCCTCGATGATGCTTTCTTCCACCAGCGCCGTGCCGCCGGGGGCTTCCATCATGGCCGCGGCGACGTCGCAGGAGGCGATGATGGAGTATTGCGGCGAGGTCGAGGTGTGCATCAGGAAGGCTTCGTTGAAGGCATCCTCGTCCAGCTTCACGGTTTCCGATTCGCGCACCAGGATCTGCGAGGCCTGCGACAGGCCGGCCAGCAGCTTGTGGGTCGACTGGGTCGAGAAGATCAGCGACTTCTTGGCGCGCGGGCGGTCCTTGCCGATGGCGTGCATGTCCTTGTAGAAGTCGTGGAAGGTGGCGTGCGGCAGCCAGGCTTCGTCGAAGTGCAGGGTCTCGATTTCGCCGTCGAGCATGTCCTTCAGGGTTTCGACGTTGTAGACCACACCGTCATAGGTCGACTGGGTGATGGTCAGGATGCGCGGCTTCTTGTTCTTGGCTTCGCGGGCGAAGGGGTTGGCTTCGATCTTGCGCTGGATGCTTTCCAGCGTGAACTCTTCCAGCGGGATCGGTCCGATGATGCCCAGGTGATTGCGGGTGGGCATCAGGAACACGGGAATCGCGCCGGTCATGATGATGGAGTGCAGGATGGACTTGTGGCAGTTGCGGTCCACCACCACGATGTCGCCGGGGGCGACGGTGGAGTGCCACACCATCTTGTTGGAGGTCGAGGTACCGTTGGTGACGAAGTAGCAGTGGTCGGCATTGAAGATGCGCGCCGCATTGCGTTCCGAATTGGCCACCGGGCCGGTGTGGTCCAGCAGCTGGCCCAGTTCTTCCACGGCGTTGCAGACGTCGGCGCGCAGCATGCGCTCGCCGAAGAACTGGTGGAACATCTGGCCCACGGGCGACTTCAGGAAGGCCACGCCACCGGAGTGGCCGGGGCAGTGCCAGGAATAGGAGCCATCCTGGGCGTAATCGACCAGGGCGCGGAAGAAGGGCGGGGCCAGGCCGTCCAGGTAGGACTTGGCTTCACGGATGATGTGGCGGGCCACGAACTCCGGGGTGTCTTCGAACATGTGGATGAAGCCGTGCAGTTCGCGCAGCACATCATTGGGGATGTGGCGCGAGGTGCGGGTTTCACCGTAGAGATAGATGGGGATGTCGGCGTTCTTGTGGCGGATCTCGCTGACGAAGGCGCGCAGGGCCTTGAGGGCGTGGTCGGTTTCCTCGTCGGAGCCGGCCCCCATTTCCTCGTCGTCGATGGACAGGATGAAGGCCGAGGCGCGCGACTGCTGTTGTGCGAACTGGGCCAGGTCGCCGTAGCTGGTCACGCCCAGCACTTCCATGCCTTCGGCTTCGATGGCGTCAGCCAGGGCGCGGATGCCCAGGCCCGAGGTGTTCTCGGAGCGGAAGTCTTCGTCGATGATGACGATGGGGAATCGGAATTTCATGGAATTCTCCAGGCTTCGCGCGCGTGGGGCGCCGGGTAGGCGGACGCGCGCAGGGGTGAAAAGAAGAGCGCCTGGGCTGGCAGTGCTTGCGCGCCGGAAAAAATGAAAGCGGGATTGTCGCAGATATGCGCTAAAGAGGTGCGCAGTTTAAGCAAAAACGGGAAAAAACAACAGCCGCTGTCCGGACCCGATTCAACGTCTTTGGTACGTCACAAAAGCGTAGTCCAATCCGGAAGTTTCGGAGTGGTGTTCCTCGCGTGCCGTCTCCTGCCAACGCTGCTCGTCGATGGCCGGGAAGAAGGCATCGCAGTCGAAACTGCCGGCGATGCGCGTGATGATCAGGCGGTCCACCAGCGGCAGGGCCTCGGCATAGATCTGGGCACCGCCGATGATGAAGGCTGGGGCGTCGCCGGCCAGGGCTGCAGCCGCCTGCAGCGAGGTCGCGGTTTCCACACCGTCGTGTTGCCAGTCGGCATTGCGGGTGATGACGATGTTGCGGCGATTGGGCAGCGGCCGACCGATCGATTCGAAGGTCTTGCGGCCCATCAGGATGGCATGCCCCGAGGTGGCGCGCTTGAAGTGGGCCAGGTCTTCCGGCAGGCGCCAGGGCAGGGTGTTGTTGATGCCGATGCCGTTGTTGAGGTCGGTGGCGACGACGATGGTGAGCTGGCCGGAAGGTGTGGTCATGCGGATGCGTTCTTGCCTGAATGGAGTGGAAGGTGGTCGAGGCCGCTCAAATCAGCCTGGACTGGTCTGATTGGCCTGGATGGCCCTGAATCGGTCGCAGCGGGCCGGCCATGGGCCGGTGACGATTTCTTCAGACGCATAATGTTACAGCAGCCATGCTGCGGCACGGAACTTTCTGCACCTGCACCTGCCCTTATACCTGACACCGGCAGCCGAACGAGCTCGTCAGCGGCCTGCCAGCCAGCAGTGATATTTTCATTCCGGAAACATCGCTGGCATTGTCCGGAAATGCCGGAACCATGCCAACGCCCTGCGAACTTGCGAACAATCCCCGCCACATTTGGGTAAACTAGCGCCTGCTTTCCAGTTCGGCGCAGCCCAGAGCGTCAGCCGGGGCTCTTAACCAGAAAATTGCATGTCAGACAAAACAATAATGCTGCTTCACACCACCTCCGGGCCTGGCGCGGGACCATCCTCCCCGTCCAGCACCACACGATCGACCTGGTGGCGCCGTCTGGCCGCGCCCGCGACCCTCGCCGGTCTGTTGGCCCTGGCTCTACCGCAAGCCGCCCTGGCCTTCGATTTCAATACCGTTGCCGCACGCGCCAAGGCGCTGGCCGGCAAGTCCTACAAGAAACCCTCCGATGACCTGCCCAAGTCGCTCAAGGACCTGAGCTACGAGCAGGCCAGCCAGATCTACTTCCGCGACGACAAGTCCTGGTGGCGTGCCCAGAAGCTGCCCTTCGAGCTGTCCTTCATCCACCTCGGTGCCAGCTACACCGAGCCGGTCAAGGTCAATGAAGTGGTCGGCGACGCCGTGCGCGAAATCCATTTCAATCCGGCCCTGTTCGACTACAGCGCCAATCGCAGCGTGGATCAGCGCAGCCTGCGCAATCTCGGCTTTGCGGGTTTCCGCATCCGTTTCCCGCTGAACTCGGCCAAGGTCAAGGATGATGTGCTGACCTTCCACGGCGCCAGCTACTTCCGCGCCATGGGCCGTGGCCAGAGCTATGGCCTGTCGGCGCGCGGCCTGGCGATCGATACGGCGCTCTATTCGGGGGAGGAATTCCCGCGCTTCACCGAGTTCTGGCTGGAGCGTCCCTCGGGGGATGCCAAGGAGCTGGTGATCTATGCGCTGCTGGATTCGCCCCGCGCCACCGGTGCCTACCGCTTCGTGCTCAAGCCGGGCGTCGATACCGTGATGGACGTCAAGGCCCAGCTCTACCTGCGCAGCAATGTCACCAAGCTGGGTATCGCGCCGCTGACCAGCATGTTCCTGTTCGGCGAGAATCAGCCCGGCCCGGCCGACGACTTCCGTCCGGAAGTGCATGATTCGGACGGCCTGTCGATGCAGTCCGGCACCGGCGAATGGCTGTGGCGTCCGCTGGTGAATCCCAAGCGTCTGCTGGTGACGTCCTTCTCCTTCGACAATCCGCTGGGCTTTGGCCTGATGCAGCGTGATCGCAGCTTCTCGCACTACGAAGACCTGGACTACAACTACCAGGCTCGCCCCAGCGCCTGGGTCGAGCCCAAGGGCAAGTGGGGTTCGGGCCGCGTGGAACTGGTGCAGATTCCCACGCCGGACGAGACCAACGACAACATCGTGGCCTACTGGATTCCGAACACCCTGCCCAAGCCGGGTCAACCCTTCAATGTGGAATACCGCCTGTCCTGGCAGAAGGACAATGAAAAGCGTCCGCCGCTGGCCTTCGTCACGCAGACCCTGTTCGGTCACGGCTACCGTCCCAAGCAGGAAGGCAAGGCCGACGAGGTGCAGCAACTGGCCATCGATTTCGACGGTGGCAGTCTCAAGAAGCTGCCGGCCAATGCACGCGTGGAAGGCGTGGTCGAGGCCGATGCCAACGGCAAGCTGGCCAGCGTGACCACACGCAAGAATGAAATGACCGGCGGCTGGCGCGTGGAAGTCAAGCTGCGCCGGCTGGAAGAAAACAAGCCCGTCGAGCTGCGCGGTTTCCTGCGCAATGCCAATGGCGGCACAACCTTGTCTGAAACGTGGAGCTACATATTACCCCCCAACTAAGGCAGACTTCGGCAGCCTCGCAGGCGCTCGAGGATTACCTCGCGCGCCTGCCGCTGTCGCCTGAACAACGCCAGGACCTGGCGGCGCGGGCGGGTGCGATCGGCTCCGGTGATCCGGTGGCCGACCTGCACCGCGTGCTGGCCGAGGCTTCCGGGCGTGATGTGCAACTTGTTGCAGCTGCAGCCCAGGCGTCGGTGGACGCACGCTTGCGCCTGATGTATCCGCAGTCCAATATCGACGGCGCGACCGATAGCACTGACCCTGCCGACGCCGGCAGCGTCGTGCCGCCCATCAGCCAGGAGCGCGGCCAACCGCACATTCCGGTCGGGCCGCCCATGCACCGCAAGTCCATGGTTCCGCGTCCCTGGGGTGAACTCAATCCCTTCTCGCGCTGGGTGGAGGAAGAAAACCGCCGCCTGGAGCGTCGCCCCAGCCGCTGGCGTCGCGCCCGCAAGGGCCGCGCCAAGCTGGCCGAGCCGGTGCCGGCACCGGTGGATGATGAACCGCGTTACATCGAAGATCACCTCGACCAGTCCGAGGCGCCTGATCCCAAGGGCCACTGGCAGCACACCGGCAACGTACGCCGCATCACGTTGCTGATCCTGATGGTGCTGCAGACCTCGATGGCCACCTATTTCATGAGCGACGTGCTGCCCTACCACGGCACCAAGCCGCTGGAGATGGTGGTGCTGTTCCTGTTCGGCCTGCTGTTCCTGTGGGTGTCGGCGGGTTTCTGGACGGCCATGACGGGCTTCCTGGTCCTCATGCGCGGTGACGACAAGTACCTCATCTCGCACGAGAAGGCCGGTCACACCGAGATCGCGAAAGAAGCGCGCACGGCCATCGTCATGCCCATCTGCAACGAGGACGTGGCACGCGTCTTCGCCGGCCTGCGGGCGACCTACGAGTCGCTGGAGCGCACCGGCCAGATCGCGCATTTCGATTTCTTCATCCTCTCCGACAGTGGCGAAGCCGATATCTGCGCCGCCGAAACCGCCGCCTGGAATCGCCTGTGCCGCGAGACCGGCGGCTTCGGGCGCATCTTCTATCGCCACCGCCGCCGCCGCGTCAAGCGCAAGAGCGGCAACCTGGACGACTTCTGCCGTCGCTGGGGTGCCGATTACCGCTACATGGTGGTGCTGGACGCCGACAGCGTCATGACCGGCGAATGCCTGACCAAGCTGACCCGCCTGATGGAAGCCCATCCCGGCGCCGGCATCATCCAGACCGCACCGCGCGCGGCCGGACGTGACACGCTGTATGCCCGCATCCAGCAGTTCTCGACCCGCGTCTATGGACCGCTGTTCACTGCCGGCCTGCACTACTGGCAACTGGGCGAGTCACACTTCTGGGGGCACAACGCCATCATCCGTCTGCAGCCCTTCATCAAGTACTGCGCGCTGGCGCCGCTGCCGGGCAAGGGCAACCTGTCCGGGCCGATCATGTCGCATGACTTCGTCGAGGCCTCGCTGATGCGGCGCGCCGGCTGGTCGGTGTGGATCGCCTACGACCTCGACGGCAGCTACGAGGAAATGCCGCCCAACCTGCTCGACGAACTGAGCCGCGACCGTCGCTGGTGCCAGGGCAATCTGATGAACTTCCGCCTGTTCCTGGCGCGTGGCATGCACATCGTGCATCGCGCGGTCTTCGTCACCGGCGTGATGGCCTATGTCTCGGCGCCGCTGTGGGGGCTGTTCCTGATCCTGTCCACGGTATTGCTGGCCGCGCATACGCTGATCGACCCGCAATACTTCACGGCGCCGCGCCAGCTGTTCCCGATCTGGCCGGAATGGCATCCGGAAAAGGCCCTGGCGCTGGTCTCGGCCACCGCCACCATCCTGTTCCTGCCGAAGATCCTGGCGGTATTGCTGTTTGCAGTGAAGGGCGCGCGGGGCTTTGGCGGAGCGCTGGCCCTGTTCCTGAGCATGGTGATCGAACTGCTGTTCTCGATGGCGCTGGCGCCGGTGCGCATGCTGTTCCACACCCGCTTCGTGCTGGGCGCCTTCCTGGGCTGGAATGCCGGCTGGAAGTCGCCGCCGCGCGCCGACAACGAAACCGGCTGGGGAGAGGCGCTGCGCCGCCATGGCTGGCATTCGTCGCTGGGCGTGGCCTGGGGCGCGCTGGTGTACTGGCTCAACCCGTCCTTCATCTGGTGGCTGATCCCGATCGCCGGCTCTCTGGCGGTGTCGGTGCCGGTGTCGGTGCTGTCCTCGCGGGTCAGCTTCGGCCGTGGCTTCCGTCGCGCCGGTCTGTTCAAGATTCCCGAAGAGACCTCGCCACCCTTCGAATTGCGCGAGACCGTGCGCCACCATGAAGAAACACCGGCGTTGCCGGGCTTCGTGGAAGCGGTGGTCGATCCCGCCTTCAATGCCCTGGTGTGTGCCACTGCGCATGCCCATCCGCAGGTGCCGCAACTGACGCAGCACCTGCGCGAGAAGCTGGTGCGCACGGCGCTCAAGGACGGGCCGGACGCGCTCAACGACAAGCAGAAGAACAGTATCCTGGAAGAGCCGGGTCTGCTGTCGCAACTGCACCAGGCGGTCTGGAGCGGCGTCCCGGAAGTCCATCCGGACTGGCGCGTCGCCCTGGCCCGGCAGGACGCACCGATGCTGGCCGCCTGAGGGGGCGGACAGGACCGGAGACGGCCGATGAAATTCGGCCGTCATCATTTTCTGACATCATCTTTCGCGTTTGCCACGAGCGACCATGACCGAGCCGCAAGATCAACTGCCCCACGCCATCCCGACTTCACACGCCCCTGCACGACAGAAGGCGTGGTGGAGCGGGCTGGCGCTGGTGCTCGTGCTGGGCGGCGGTTACTGGCTGTATTCGCGCCAGCAGCCGCCGCCAGCGGCGCCCAAGCCGATTCCGGTCAAGCTGGAGACGGTCACCGTCGAACGGGCCGACCTGGAACAGGTAGTCAATGCCACCGGCAATGTGGTGGCGCAGGATTATGTGGATGTCGGCTCCAAGGTGGCTGGCCAATTGTCGGATGTCGATGTGGTTATCGGTGAAGCCGTCAAGGCCGGTCGCCTGCTGGCCACGGTGGCACCGGCCGTGCAGAGCAGCCGCATCGAGAACAACCGCGCCACGCTGGCGCGCCTCAAGGCCGAGCTGGCCGGACAGAACGCCCAGCTGGACTTCGCCCAACTGCAGTTCCAGCGCCAGACCCAGCTCAAGGCCGAGAACGCCACCCGCGAGGAATCCTATGAATCCAGCCGCATGAACATGTATGCGGCGGCGGCCCGGGTGGACGCCACCAACGCGCAGATCCAGCAGACCGAGGCCTCCATCCGCGAAGATGAGGCGGTGCAGAAACAGACCCGCATCGAAGCGCCCGTCAGTGGCACCATCGTCATCCTCAACGCGCGGCCGGGCCAGATGGTGGGCGCCAACCAGGAAGCCCTGATGCGCATTGCCGACCTCTCGCGCATGACGGTGCAGGTACCGGTATCGGAAGAAGACGTCACCCGCCTGCAAAAGGGCATGACCGCCTACTTCACCACCCCCGGCTATCCCGGCAAGCGCTGGAGCGGCAAGCTGCGCCAGATCATGCTGCTGCCCACCGACGACTCCGGGCGGCAGGGCAAGAAGGCCTTCTACACCGTGCTCTTTGACGTGGCCAATCCCAGCCGGGAACTGATGAGCGGCATGAGTGCCGATGTCTATTTCGTGCTGGCGCGGGCCGAG
This sequence comes from Herbaspirillum sp. VT-16-41, assembly GCF_001994935.1. Taxonomy (NCBI): domain Bacteria; kingdom Pseudomonadati; phylum Pseudomonadota; class Betaproteobacteria; order Burkholderiales; family Oxalobacteraceae; genus Herbaspirillum; species Herbaspirillum sp. VT-16-41. The sequence continues at coordinate 144,437 of NZ_MUXB01000168.1, read as the reverse complement.
CGTGTGCCCACCATCCCGCGCTCGCTGGTGACCAAGCCCGGCATGGATGGCACCCAGACCGTGAAGGTGGTACTGGAGGACGGCAAGCTGGAGAGCCGCAAGATCAAGATCGGCATCCGCGATGGCGAGCGCGCCCAGGTGCTGTCGGGCCTGAAGGAAGGCGAGCAGGTGCTGTTGCCAGCCAATCCACCGGCCCCTGCGGCCACCGCCGGCGCAGCCTCACGCTAGCCGCCAGGCATGCTGTACAGTAGAGTCTGCGCCGGGGAGGGCGGCCTCTTTTTCCTGTTTCGATGCACATGACCCATGAGATTGCCTAGCCCGACTCCGCCTGTTTCCGATCTGCTGCCCCGCCTGGCGCGGGTGGCGCTGGCCGTCTCGCTGGCGCTTGCCGTGGGGGCCTGCGTCACGCCCCAGGTGCAGACCGATCCCATCCTCGAAATGCAGGTGCCTGACAAGTGGGGCGGTGGTGCTTCCGCCGACGTGGCCCACGCAGAACAGTTGTGGCCCGATACTGACTGGTGGAAGCAGTTCGGCAGTGGCGAATTGTCCGAACTGGTGCAGGAAGGCCAGCGCAACAACTACGAAATCGCCGCCGCCTTTTCCCGCATCAAGCAGGCCGAGGCCCAGGCCCGCATCGCCGGTGCGCCGCTGTTGCCCAATGTCAGCCTGAATGCCGGGGCCAGCCGTGAAATGCCGATCTCAGGCGGCACCCCGGCCAATGCCGCCAACGCCAGCCTGCAGATCAGCTATGAGATCGACTTCTGGGGCAAGAATCGCGCCGGGGTCGAAGCCGCCGAAGCCACCCTGCGCGCCAATCGCTATGACCGCGAGACGGTGGCCCTGACCGTCACCAGCGGCATCGTTTCCACCTATCTGCAAGTGCTGTCGCTGCGCGACCGGCTGGAGATTGCGCGCCAGAACGTCAACAACGCCGAACGCGTGCTGCGCCTGGTGGAAGCGCAAAGCCGCGCCGGCTCGGCCTCGCCGCTGGACCTGGCGCGCCAGCGTTCGGCCCTGGCCAACCAGCGTCAGTTGATCCCCGACCTGCAGCAACAGGAGCAGGACGCCCAGACGGCGCTGGCCATTTTGCTGGGCCGTCCGCCGCAGAATTTCAAGGTCGAGGAAAAAGGCCTGGCCGGCATCCAGATGCCGCGCATCTCGGCCGGCCTGCCTTCCGAATTGCTGACCCGTCGGCCAGACATCCGTCGCGCCGAAGCCAACCTGGCGGCCGCCAATGCCAACGTCGCCGTGGCCCGGGCGTCGCTGTTCCCCAGCATCACGCTGACCGGCTCCACGGGCGCGCAGAGCAATGCCTTGCTGTCCCTGTTCGATGGTCCCAACCTGTTCGCCAATCTCGGTGCCGGCCTGATCGCGCCCATCTTCGATGGCGGCAACCTGCGCAACCAGCGCGCCCTGGCCGAGGCCCAGAAGGAAGAACTGGTGCAGGTCTACCGGCAGCGCGTGATCACCTCGTTGTCCGAGGTGGAGAAGGCCCTGGGTGCGATTCGCAGCCTGGAAGAACGGTATCGCCTGAAGGTAGGGGAAGTGGACCAGGCGCGCTTCGCCTTCGAGCTGGCCGAAATTCGTTATCGTGCCGGTGCCGAAGACCTGCTGGTGGTGCTCGATACCCAGCGCACTCTCTCCGAAGCCCAGAACCAGCTGGGCCAGATCAAGCTGCAGCGGCTGCAGGCGACCGTCTCGCTGTACAAGGCCCTGGGCGGCGGCTGGCAGGACAAGCAGGTGCCGGGCGACACCGGTACCGCCACCGGCACCGTATCCTGAACAGAGTGGCTCAGGCCGTGGCCTGCCACTCCTGCACCAGCACCTGGACCAGCTCGGCCACGGTCAGCCCGTCGCGGATGAGCGCCGCAGCTTGTCCGGCCCAGTGGGCGCCGAATTCGTGCACATCCCTGGCCACCGCCATCGCATTTAGCTGCTTGCCGGCGTCGTAGGCGGCCGGATAGCTCGGAATCGGCGGCGCGCCGGGTGTATCGATTTCCTGCATGAAGCGATTGACGATGCCGCGCGCGCGGCGGCCTGAAATGGCGGCCGTCACACGCGTGTGACGGGCGCGCTCGCTCTTGAGCAGGGCGCGATAGGCGGCATTGGCGCCGGATTCGCGGGTGAGCAGGAAGGCGGTTCCCATCTGCACCGCCTGCGCGCCCAGTTGCAGGGCGGCGGCCATGCCCTTGCCATCCATGATGCCGCCGGCTGCGATCACCGGCAGGCGGCTATGCTGCGCCAGCAGGCGCACCAGGGCGAAGGTCCCGATTTCCTCATCCTTGTCCTGGTCGAAGATGCCGCGATGGCCACCGGCCTCGATGCCTTGCGCGACGATGGCGTCGATCCCGGCGGCCTCGATCTGGCGTGCCTCGTCCAGGCAGGTAGCGCTGGCCATCAGGAACACCCCGGCCTGCTTGAGGGACTGGATCACTGCAGCCGATGGCAGGCCGAAGTGGAAACTGACCACCTTGGGCGGCTGTTCCAGCATCAGTTGCTGCATCCCGGTATCGACCTTGAAGCTCTGGTAGATCTCCTTCAAGGGCAGCGTGATGCTGCCGCCGAATTCATCCAGATGGCCTTGCAGATGCCGTAGCCAGGCCGCATCCCGGGTCGCATCCAGCTGCGCCGGCTGATGGCAGAAGAAATTGACGTTGAAGGGCTTGGCCGTGAGCGCCTGCAACTGTGCCAGCGCTTCGCGGGCCTGCGCCACGTTCGAGGCGCCCAGCGCCAGCGAACCCAGGGCGCCGGCATTGGAGGCGGCAGCGGCCATGGCCACGGTGGAACTGCCAGCCATGGGGGCCTGGATGATGGGATGGGCCAGGCCCAGTCGTTGCAGCAGGGGGGTAGGCATGCATCTCTCCCGAAGCGCGCACCGACCGGCGCACTGCCGGTGGCGGCATGCGCAGGTGGTTCAGACCGCCATGGGGGCGGTCAGGGGGGCGTGGTGCTGGTAGTTCTCCAGCGAGAAGTCGGAGGGCTCGATCTGCTCCAGCCATTGCGGTGCGTATTCGCCGGTCTTGGCGAACTCCGGCACGCGGTCGGAAATGAGCAGTTGCGGCAGCGGGTAGGGCTCGCGGGTCAACTGTTCCTTGACCATCTCGATATGGTTTTCGTAGATGTGGGCATCGCCCACGAAGTAGCTGAACCAGCGCGGCTTGTAGCCTGTCAGGCGCCCGACCAGATGCAGCAGTGCCGCCGCTTCGGCCAGGTTGAAGGGGGTACCCAGGCCGATGTCGTTGCTGCGCACGTACAGGCAGAGCGAGATTTCGCCGGTGTTCTGGTTGGGCAGGAACTGGTACAGCAGGTGGCAGGCGGGCAGGGCGATTTCGTCGAGCACCGCGCAATTCCAGCCATGGAACAGGATGCGGCGGCTGCCGGGGTTCTTGACGATGGTGTCCAGGCAGTCGCGCAACTGGTCCACCGCCTTGTACAGCAGCACCTTGTCCACGCCTTCATCCTGCAGCGTGGAGACGATGCTGAAACCCTTGCTGCGGGCCGCGTCGATCTGCGCGCTATGCGCGGCATCGATCAGCTTGTAGGCCGGCCACTGGCGCCATTGCACCCCATACACCGGACCCAGGTCGTCGGTGCCGGTACGGAAGGGATTGGCCAGCCAGTCGGCGTTTTCATTGGCGTTCTGGTCCCAGACCTTGCAGCCCAGGGCCCGGAAGTCGGCAGCGCTGCGCGTGGCGCGCAGGAAGCCGCACAGTTCGCCCACCACCGACTTGAAGGCCAGACGCTTGGTGGTCACCGCAGGGAAACCCTTCTGCAGGTCGAAGCGCATTATCGCGCCGGGGATGCTGAGGGTGCGGATGCCGGTGCGGTTGTCTTGCCAGGAGCCGTTCTCGAGCACGTCCTGGATGAGGTCTTGGTATTGTTTCATTGCAATGTTTCGGGTGCTGGCCACTGGCCGAGGGATGCGGGATTGTAGCGCATCGACAGGGCAAGCACCCGACCGGCGGGGAGCCTTGGCATGGCGTCAATGACGAAACGCCAAGGCCTGCCCGCTGCGGGCGGTGGCGCTCAGAAGCCGACGTTCTGGCCGCCCTTGAGTTTCAGCATGGCGCGGGCGTCGTCGGGGCTGGCCACTTCCAGGGAGAGCGCTTCGATGACCGTGCGGATGCGGCGGACCTGGTCGGCATTGCTCTTGGCCAGGTTGCCGGGGCCGTCCCAGAGTGAGTCTTCGAGACCCACGCGGGTGTGGCCGCCCATGGCCGCCGACATGGTGGCGATCGGGATCTGTCCGCGGCCGGCGCCCAGTACGGACCAGAAGTAGTCTTCGCCGAAGAGGCGGTCGGCGGTGCGCTTCATGTGCATCACGTCTTCGACGTCGTTGCCGATGCCGCCGCGCAGGCCGAAGACGGATTGGATCAGGAAGGGGGGCTTGATCAGGCCTCGGTCGATGAAGTGGGCGGCGGTGTAGAGGTGGCCGATGTCGTAGCACTCGATTTCGAAGCGGGTCTGGTTGGCGCTGCAGGATTCGAGGATGTAGGCGATGTCCTTGAAGGTGTTGCGGAAGATGCGGTCGTCGGAGCCTTCGAGGTAGGGGCGTTCCCAGTCGTATTTGAAGTCCTTGAAGCGGTTCAGCATTTCATACAGGCCGAAATTCATGGAGCCCATGTTGAGGGAGGCGACTTCTGGCTTGAGCTGCAGTGCGGGTTGCAGGCGTTCTTCTACGCCCATGGTGGGGGCGCCGCCGGTGGTGAGGTTGATGACGACGTTGGAGCGGGCTTTGATCTGGGGGAGGAATTTGCGGAATTCGTCGGGGTCCTGGGTGGGTTTGCCGTTGTGTGGGTCGCGGGCGTGGAGGTGGACGATGGCGGCGCCGGCTTCGGCGGCGGCCAATGCTTCGTCCCTGATCTGCTCGGGGGTGATGGGCAGGTGGGGGGACATCGAGGGGGTGTGGATGGCGCCTGTGACTGCGCAGGTGATGATGACTTTCTTGGGCTTGGCCATGGGGTGTGCTCCTTTGATGTTGGTTGTGCTTTTGGGGTGATTTGCTGTCTTGCTTTGTGTTGTGTTGTGTTGTTTTGTTTTGTTGCTTGGGTAGTCTGGTCTTGCTGACTATTTTCGCTCTAGCTTAATGCTTTTCTCTCTCCGGTCGCAGGGGAGCGCCGGGGGCGGCCCGGCAGCCGCTCACTTTCTTTGGCCCGCCAAAGAAAGTAAGCAAAGAAAACGGCCCCCAAGAGCCAGCCCTCCTGCGGAGGGTGCCCGCCAGAGTGAAGCAGCAAGTGGGAAAAATAGAGTCGCTTCGCTCCCACTATTTTTCTGATCCACTTGCCGCTTCACTCCGGCGGCTGGCTCCCAAGGGGGAAAGCGTGTCCGGCTCGCCTTCGGCCTCGCGGGGGGCTCGCCTTCGGCTTCGTGGTGCTCTTGCTTGCCTTGGGCTTTGGTTCTTTGTTTGCTTCTTTGTTTGCTATTTTTGCTTGCGCTTGTGCGCAATCAGTCCCATCAGTCTGTTGTCGCGCCAGCGGGCGCGTTCGCCTAGCTGGTCTGCGGGTAGGGCGGCCCGTCGCTCTGCTTCAATGCGTTCCAGGGTTTCGCTGTTCCATTCATTGGGGGCTTGTGTCTTCGCTACGTCGCGGTAGGTGTGGCCGTAGCGGCGGGCATAGTCCAGTACGCCTTCGGGGGCGTTCAGGTCGATGGTTTCGAATGGGCCCATGAAGGACCAGCGCAGGCCGAGGCCGTCCTTCAAGACCTTGTCGAGATCGGCAGCAGTGGCGTAGCCGTTTTCATAGAGGTTGAGCGCTTCGTTCAGTACCGCGCCCTGGATGCGGTTGAGCAGGAAGCCGGTGATTTCCTTGTTCAGGACCACTGGGGATTGGCCGGCGCGGGTGTAGATGTCGCGGGCGCGTTCGACCGTGGCAGCGGAGGTCCAGGGGGCCGGGGCGAGTTCGACCAGGGGGACCAGGTAGGGCGGGTTGACGGGGTGGGCGACCAGGATGCGGTCGCGTCCGGGCAGGTGCTCCGAGAAGGCGGATGTGGGGATCCACGAGGTGGAGCTGGTGAGGATGGTCTGCGGGGCGGCCAGGCTGTCCATCTCGGCGAAGATGGCGCGTTTGACGTCTACCGTTTCCTTGACGTTTTCCTGGACCAGGATGGCGTCGTGCAGGGCGGCGGCGAGGCTGTCTGCCGTGTGGATGCGGGCCAGTACGGTCTGCGGTGTTTCGTCGATCAGGCCATGGCTGGCGAGGTCGGCCAGGTTGTCTTGCAGCAGTTGCCGGCAACCCTGCAGGGCTTGCGGGACGGCGTCCCACAGGTCCACCCGGTAGCCGGCGCGGGCAAAGACGATGGCCCAGGCGCGGCCGATCAGGCCGGCACCGATGACGGCGATCTTTTCACTCATGGTGGCTCCTCAGCTCAGTACTTCGACATTGCCGCATACCGACAGGCTGCGTCCGCTGATGGAGGCGCCGGCCGGGGAGCAGATGAAGATGATCTGGTTGGCGATGTCTTGCGCCGTGACCATCTTGCGCAGCGAGACCTTGGAGAGCAGGCGCTGGCGCATTTCTTCATGTTCGATGCCATAGGCCTCTGCCTTGGCGGCGACGATGCGCTCCTGGCGGGCACCTTCGACTACGCCCGGCAGCACGGCATTGACGCGGATATTGGACGGCCCCAGTTCGATGGCCCAGGTTTCGGTCAGGCCGATGACGCCGTACTTGGAGGCCGAGTAGGGCGTGCGCAGGGCAAAGCCCAGGCGGCCAGCCACCGAGGAGATGTTGACGATGGAGCCGCCGCCGTTCTTCTTCAGCATCGGTACGGCGCGCCGGGTGCAGAGGAAGGGGCCGGTGAGGTTGACGGCGATGGTCTGGTCCCAGCCGGACAACTCGACGTCTTCCACCGGCAGGGTGGGGCCGGCGATGCCGGCGTTGTTGACCAGTACATCCAGTACTCCGCCCCAGCGCTGGCTGAGGTCGGCGAACATGGCATCGACCTGGGTCTCGCTGGTGACGTCGGTCAGGCTGTAGCTCACGCGGGCGCCGGCGAACTGGCTGCGGGCGCTGGCGAGGAAGTCTTCGCTGACGTCGCAGATGTGGACGTGGGCGCCGGCCTCGACGAAGGCGGCGGTGATGGCCAGGCCGATGCCTTGGGCGCCGGCGGTGACGATGACTTTCTGGTCTTTCAGATTCAGGTCCATGGTGCAGTGTCCTTGTTGCAGGGAGGGAGAGTGCTGGCTCAGAGCCAGAGGATTTTCTTGCGATAGGTAAGATCGTTGAGCAGCGGTTCGGCCGGTCCGGTGTGGAAGACGGCGCCGCGCTCCAGGGCGAAGACGCGGTCGGCCAGGGCCAGCACCAGGTCCAGGTTGTGTTCGACGATGACGATGGAAACCTCGCGCCGCAACTGGTCGAAGACGGTGAACAGTTCCTGCACCACGGCCGGGGCCAGGCCTTCGAAGGGTTCGTCCAGCAACAGCAGCTTGACGTTGCCCGACAGCGCCCGGGCTACCGCGACCATCTGCTGCTCACCACCGGAGAGGAAATCGGCATGGGTGTGCAGACGTTCCTTCAGGCGCGGGAAGTATTGCAAGATCTTTTCTTCACTCCAGGCCACGCCGTTGCTGCTGTCGTTCTTGCGCGCCAGTCGGCCCAGCGCCAGGTTCTCGGCCACCGTCATACCGGCGAACAGGCCGCGCCCCTGCGGTACGTAGCCGATGCCCAGGCGGGCGATGTCGGGGGCGGACAGTCCGGCGATGTCGCGACCGTCATAGCGGATGGTGCCGGAGGCCGGGCGCAGCAGGCCGGTGAGGGTCTTGAGCAGGGTGGACTTGCCGGCGCCATTGCGGCCCAGCAGGGCGACGATCTCGCCCTGCCGCACCTCCAGGCTGGCGTCATTGAGGATGTGGCTCTTGCCGTAGTAGGCATTGACGCCCTCGAAGGCCAGCAATTGCGCCCGCTCCTGCGCATCGCCGCTGCTGCGGCCGGTGACCGGCGGGGTGCCGTGACCGGTGTAGATTTCCTGCACGCGCTGGTCGGCGCGGGCCTGTTCGGGTGTGCCGGCCATCAGCACGCTGCCCTGGTTCATCACGGTGACCTGCTGCGAGAAACCCAGCACGCGGTCGATGTCGTGTTCCACGATCAGCACCGGGATGTTGGCGGCGATGATCTGCACCAGCCGCGAGACCCGTTCACGTTCGGCCGCGGCCAGGCCGGCCAGGGGCTCGTCCATCAGCAGCACCTGGGGCTTGGAGCCCAGGGCGATGCCCAGGTCCACCAATCGTTGCCCGCCGTAGGAGAGGGCGCCGCCTTCGATGTCGTCGATGCCCTTGAGCCCGAGGAAGCGCATCAGTTCGGCGGTCTCGGCATGGATCTCGGGATAGCTGTCGATGTCGCGCCACATGTTGTAGCGCGCCGCATGCCGGGCCTGCAGGGAGAGCCGCAGGTTTTCGTAGATCGACAGGCCCTTGAAGAGATTGGTGATCTGGAACGAGCGCGCCAGGCCGCGCTGGCAAATCTCGCTGGGCGGCAGGCCGTGGATGGGCTGGCCGTTGAGCAGCACGCTGCCGCCATGCGGGGCGAACATGCCGGAGATCAGGTTGAAGGTGGTGGTCTTGCCGGCGCCGTTGGGGCCGATCAGGGCGTGGATTTCACCTGCATGCAGCGCGAGCTGCGCGTTCTTGACCGCCTGGATGCCGCCGAAGCGGATTTCGATGTCGCGGGCTTCCAGTACCACGCCCTGCCGGGGTGGCGGTTGCAGGAAGTCCGGCAGCGGCAGGCCATCGACGATCTGGCGCGCGCTCATCGCGGCGCCCACTTCGGCCGGCGGCTTGAGGCGGCGCAGCAGCTGGCGCCAGATGCCGACCAGTCCGGTGGGCGAGAACAGGATGAAACCGACGAAGGCCAGGCCGAACCAGAGCAGCCAGTTCTCGGTCCAGATCGACAGGCATTCGCGGAACAGGATGTAGAACAGCGCACCCAGCGCCGGCCCGAGGAAGCTGCGCATGCCACCGATCACCACCATCGCCAGCAGTTCGCCGGAGAAGGCCACCGAGGTCGGCTCGGCCGAGGCGAAGCGGTGGTGGAAGGCCAGCAGAGCACCGGCCAGGCCGGTGACGGTGGCCGAGATGATGAACATCTGCAGCTTGTAGAGGATGGTGGCGTAGCCCTGGAAGCGCGCCCGCTGCTCGTTCTCGCGGATGGCCACGATGGTGTGGCCGAACGGCGAGCGGATCAGCCGGTGCAGGCAGTAGAGCACGGCGAAGGCGATCAGGCTGACGAAGACCAGGTAGGGCAGCGACTGGTCCAGGTCGATACCGGCGACCACCGGTCGCACGATGCCGCCCAGCCCCGATTCGCCGCCGGTGAAGTCGGTCCAGCGGAAGGCCACCGCGAAGGTCAGCGCCGACAGGGCCAGCGTGAGCAGCGAGAAATACACGCCGCGCCGGCGCAGGATCAAAAAACCCACCAGTGCCGCGCAAACCGCGATGAAGGCGATGGTGAACAGCAGCGGCAGCACGATCTGGCCGGGGAACCAGTATTTCTGTGACAGCGCGGCGGCATAGGCGCCCACCCCGAACCACGCGCCGTGACCGAACGAGGTCAGGCCGGTATAGCCCACCAGCAGGTTCAAGCCCATGGCGGCAATGGCGTAGATGACCACGTCGGTGGCGGAGGTGGTGGTCAGGCCCAGCAGTGGCAGCAGCAGGGGCGTGATGATCAGCGCGGCGGCGCCGATCCACAGGGATTGGTGTTTCGGATTCATGGAGAGCATAGGGTTCATGGCCGCGGTCTCATTCGAAGCGTTCGATGCGCTCGCCCAACAGGCCGCGCGGACGGAAGATCAATACCAGCAGCATCAGCAGGTACATCGAGGCCTCGCCGGCCGGGGCGTAGAACTGGATGGTGATGCCGCGTACCACGCCCACCAGCACGGCGGCCAGCACCACGCCCCAGAAGCTGCCCAGACCGCCGATGACCACCACCACGAAGGCGGCCGTCATGATCTCGGCCCCCATGGCCGGCTGTACCCCCGAGATCGGCGCGAACAGCACCCCGGCCAGTGCGGCCAGGCCGACGCCCAGCATGACGATGGCCGTCATGTAGGGCTGCAGGCGGATGCCCAGTACCGCCACCATGTCGGGCTTCTGCACCCCGGCACGCACCACGCGGCCGAAGGAGGTCTTGTTGAGCAGCAGCCAGATCAGCGTCAGCGCCACGATTACGATGGCCAGCATCAGCAGGCGATAGCGCGAGTACATGAAGTCACCCACCATGATCTGGCCCTTGAAGGCCGCCGGGATCGAAGCCGGGAGTGGCGATGCGCCCCACAGGATACGGATCAGCTGTTCCGCCACCATCGACAGGCCGAAGGTCAGCAAGAGTCCCAGGATGGGATCGGCCGAATAGAAACGGCGCAGCAGGAAGCGTTCGAACAGGATGCCCAGCAGTGCCACCAGCAGCGGCGAGATGAAGACCGCCCCGGTGAATCCCAGATGCCTGGTGATCTCCACGGCGAGATAGGCGCCGATGGCATAGAAGGCGCCGTGCGCCAGGTTGACGATGCCGCCCAGGCTGAAGATCAGCGACAGCCCCAGCGCGATCAGCAGGTAATAGCCGCCGACCAGCAATCCGTTGAGGATTTGTTCCAGCAGGAAAACGATTTGCATTGCAACTCCGGCCCGAGGCCTTGCGAAAGTGAGGCGACTGGCGGCCACGCCCGGGTCTCAGGCATGGCCGCGTGGCGGTATGGTCCGGGGAACTTCAGCTGAACTTGCAGGCGTTTTCCTGCATGGTCGGCGCGATCGAATCCAGCGGTGCGTTCGGTCCCGGCACGGCCGCGCCCAGTTGCAGGAAGTCCCACTGGTCCTTGGCGCGCCCCTTGGGTTTGGGCGAGAGGGTGTACATCTCCTGCATCAGCTGGTGGTCCCAGTCGCGATAGACGCCCTTGCGGCCCTTGAGGATGTCGATCTGCGCACCTTTCTCGAAGTACTCGATCAGTTTCATGGTGTCCAGCGACTTGGTCTCGGCGATCGCCTGGGCGACCGAGCGGAAGCCCACGTATTCGCCCCAGGCCTGGTTCTCGGGCGGCTTGCCGTACTTCTTGATGAAGGCCGCCACGAAGGCCTTGGAGGAAGGACTGTCGACATCGTGGTGCCAGGTGGTGGGCCAGGTGCCGGCGAAGTTGTCTGCGCCCGCACCCCAGGCTGCCACGGTATCGAAGCCGAAGCCGGCGATGGGGAAGGGCAGGCCGAATTCGGAATACTGCTTGATGAAGTTGGTGATCTGGTTGCCGGCCAGATTGGAGATCACCAGATCCGGTTTGGCCTGGCGGATCTTGAGCAGGTAGGGGCTGAAGTCGGTGGCATCGGTGGGCACCAGTTCATCGTTGGCAATCGTGCCGCCATTGGCGCCGACGAATGCCTTGGCGGTGCGCAGCAGGTCATGGCCGAAGGCATAGTCGGCGGTCAGGGCATAGAGCTTCTTGCCCTTGATCAGGCCGTTCTGCAGCAGTTGCTGGCCACAGGCCTTGACGTAGGTGGAGTTGGCGGCCTCAATGTGGAACATGAACTTGTTGCAGCTCTTGCCGCGCAATTCGTCGGAGTTGCAGCCGGTGTTCATGAAGAGCTTCTTGTTGCGCTGGGCGACCTGGGCGATGCCCAGCGCCGAGGCCGAGGAAATCTCGCCGATCAGCAGCGCCGCGCCATCGCGCTCCAGCAGGCGCTGTGCCTTGGAAGAGGCTGTGGGCGGATTGACCGAGTCTTCCGACAGCAGCGTCAGTTGGCGCCCCAGCAGGCCGCCGGCCTTGTTCTGTTCTTCCACGGCCAGGTTGATGCTCATGACCGCGTATTCGCCCATGGGACCGAGAAAGCCCGTGCGCGGCGTCAGGTGGCCGATGATGATCTTGTCGGACTGGGCGCGCACGATGGCCGGAAAGCCCATGGTCGAGGCGCCTGCGATGGCGGCAGCGCCGGCTTGCAGGATGCGGCGGCGGCGCGGGGAGGCGGGACTTGCAGTGCTGCTGGTGGTGCTGTCGTTGTCGTGGTTGATGCCGTTGTTGCCGGACGTGCTCTGGTCTTGCTCCATGGTGCGATCCTCCTAAATATCCGGCGGGCGCCGGTGTCTCCTGGGAACTGCGTTCTTTGTATCGAGCAGGGTGACCGGGGCGGTGGACTGGGATGGCGGCCGTCGGTCGTGTTCGCAGCAACATGCGCAGCGGCCGGGTGGGCCAGCGCAGAGAACCGGAGATGGGCGAGGTGTGCAGCGGCGAGCGGGCAGGGCAGGCAAGCCTGTCCTCACGAGGGGGATAGATGACGCAGGCGCTGTTGTCTGCGCTGTGCGTGCATCCGGTGCAACTGTCTCCTGGTGGCCGTCACCGCTGCGGGCCGGCCACCGCCGCAAGACTGTTGGCTGTGGGGTGGCGCCGCGCTGATCCGATTTTTTGTTCTGCTGATGTCATTAATTTGACATGTGATCAAATGTATTCGATAGAATCGGTAGCGTCAACCGATCATGCAGGCAGCGAAATGGGTGACGGGATCAGGAACGGATAGCTGTCGTCCTCTCGCCGGTCGGCCCCTCAAGGCTGCATGCGCCCTGCCTTGAGCAGCATCGGTCAGCAATGTGGGGCGCGTCCGCAGCTTGTGCCGGAGTGCTCCTAGACAGTGCTCGCGGGAAGTGCTCCGCTATAATCCGCAAAAAATTTTCATCTATCGCCATGGACCAGACACTGATTGCCGACCTCTCCACCGTGCGCAAGATCCAGCACGCCACGCTGTCCGAGCGGGTCTATCAGGACCTGTGCGAACTGATCCAGGCCGGCCAGGTGCGGCCCGGCCAGAAGCTCACGCTCAAGGGTCTGGCCGATGCACTGGGAACCAGCCCCATGCCGGTACGCGAGGCAGTGCGTCAACTGGCCGCAGAGGGGGCGCTGGAAATCCTGCCCAACCGCGCCATGCGCGTACCGCTGATGACCAAGGGCAAGTTCAGCGAACTGCTCAAGATACGGCTGGCGCTGGAGGGCCTGGCGGTGGAACACGCGGCCGGCCACATCCGTCCGGACGAGCTCGATGAAGTCGCCCGTCTGCACGAAACCCTGTCGGTGGAAATGCAGCGCAAGAAGCCCAATGTCGATGTGATCATCCGCCTGAACAAGGAACTGCATTTCGCCGCCTACCAGGGTTCGGGCATGCCAACCCTGGTGGACCTGATCGCCGGCCTGTGGCTGCAGGTGGGCCCGGTGATCAACCTCGACCTGCGCGCCGGTTCGCGCCGCCTGGCTGAAGCGCCGGCCCTGAAGCATCATGCGATCCTGCTGGAAGGCCTGCGCGAGGCCTCGCCGCAAAAGGCGCGCGAGGGGCTGCAGGGTGACCTGTTGAGCGCAGCAGAGATGATCCTGGCCGGCGATGGCCTGCCGGATTGACGCACACCCGGGAAGCTGAGCGCAGCTAGCCAGCGTGCATGCGGCGCTGCGTCAAATTTGGCGGGTATGGCTCAGGCTGTTGGTACAATGCCCACTTTCCGCCACTTCCCTTGCAGGCCTTATGGATATTCTCTTGTTCCTGGTCGATTTCATCGTCCACATCGACCGTCACCTGGCCGAGCTGGCCGCTTCCTACGGACCCTGGTTGTTCCTGATCCTGTTCCTGATCATCTTCTGTGAAACGGGCCTGGTGGTCACCCCCATCCTGCCCGGCGATTCGCTGCTGTTCGTCACCGGCGCGCTGGCTGCCACCGGTGCCTACGATATCCACCTGATGCTGCTGACCCTGATCGTGGCCGCGATCCTGGGAGACAGCACCAACTACCAGATCGGCAAGATGCTGGGCATCAAGGTGTTCGACAAGCCCAATTCACGCATCTTCAAGAAGGAGTACCTGGACAAGACCCATGCCTTCTTCGAAAAGCACGGCGGTAAGGCCATCATCATTGCCCGCTTCGCACCCATCGTGCGTACCTTCGCGCCCTTCGTGGCCGGCGTGGGTGCGATGACCTATCCGCGCTTCTTCCTCTACAACGTCATCGGCGGCATCGCCTGGGTGGCCAGCTTTGGCTATGCCGGCTACTTCTTCGGCAACCTGCCCATCGTGAAGCAGAACCTGAGCCTGTTGATCGTGGTGATCGTGATCCTGTCCATCCTGCCGGGGATCATCGAATACATCCGTCACAAGCGTCGTCCGGGCTGATCTGCGGTACGCAGACCCAGCTTCGGCGTCCCATAAAAAATGCTGCCCGGTCGACACCCGACCGGGCAGCATTTTTCTTTTTATCCACAGGAAATCTCAGTCGGCGTTGCGCCCGTACTGCACATCCGGTCGCAGCGGTGTCTTGCTGGAGGCGGCGCGCACGTATTGCGGCGGCCAGGCGATGTCTTCACGCAATTGCTGTGCCGCCTGCATGGGCCAGTAGGGGTCGCGCAAGAGTTCGCGCGCCAGCAGCACCAGGTCGGCCTGGCCGGTGCGCAGCACGTGTTCGGCCTGGATGGCGTCGGTGATCATGCCCACGGTACCGGTGGCGATACCGGCCTCGGCCTTGACGCGGGCGGCAAAGCCGGTCTGGTAACCGGGGCCGACCGGAATCGGCGCCGACGGCAGGTTGCCGCCGCTGGAGACGTCCACCAGGTCCACACCCAGCTCACGCAGGCGGGCTGCCAGGGCCACGGTGTCGTCCGGCGTCCAGCCGCCTTCGGCCCAGTCGGTGGCCGACAGGCGCACCAGCAGCGGCAGCTCGTCCGGCCAGACGGCACGGGTGGCGCGCACGGTTTCCAGCAGGAAGCGGATGCGGTTCTCGAAGGAGCCACCATAGTGATCGTTGCGACGATTGCTCAGCGGGGACAGGAACTGGTGGCCCAGGTAGCCATGGGCGCCGTGCAGTTCGATCAGCTTGAAGCCGGCCGCATGGGCGCGTCGGGCTGCATCGGCGAAGGCCTGCACCAGGGCGGCGATGTCCTCGACGCTGAGTGCCTGCGGCTCGGTGTAGCTGGTGTCAAAGGGCAGCGCGGATGGGGCCCGCGGCAGCCAGCCGCCCTCGGCCACGGCGACACTGCCGGCCGGGCCGTCCCAGGGTCGCAGGGAGCTGGCCTTGCGGCCGGCGTGCGCCAGTTGCACGCCCGGCACCGCGCCTTGTTGTTCGATGAAGCGGGTAATGCGGCGCAGGGGGGCGATGTGCTCGTCCTTCCAGATACCGAGGTCGGCCGCGGTGATGCGGCCTTCGGGGACCACCGCCGTGGCCTCCATGATGACCAGGCCGGCGCCGCCTACGGCGCGGCTGCCCAGGTGCACCAGGTGCCAGTCGTTGACGAAGCCGTCCTCGGCCGAATACTGGCACATCGGCGAGACCGCGATGCGATTGGGCAAGGTGATGCCGCGCAGGCTCAGAGGCGAAAACAATTGGCTACTCATGCGGAACTCCTGTCATGTCGATGGCTGGCGAAATGCGCAGTCTAGGGGATTTCAGGATTTCGCGTCGGCCACCGCCCACTGGCTACTTCTGGGTCTCGAACTGCAGGGCCGCCAGGCTGGCGTAGAGACCGTCGCGGGCCACCAGTTCGGCATGGGTGCCGGTCTCGACGATACGGCCGTGCTCCAGCACGATGATGCGGTCAGCGCGCTGCACCGTCGCCAGGCGGTGCGCAATGACCAGGGTGGTGCGTCCCACCATGGCGGCTTCCAGTGCGCTTTGCACCAGTCGTTCGGATTCGGCATCCAAAGCGCTGGTGGCCTCGTCCAGCAACAGCAGTGGCGGGTTCTTCAACAGTGCGCGGGCGATGGCGATACGCTGGCGCTGGCCGCCGGACAGGCGCACGCCGCGTTCGCCCAGGAAGCACTGATAGCCCTGCGGCAGGCGTTCGATGAATTCGTGGGCGGCGGCCATCTGGGCGGCGGCAATCACTTCCGCATCGCTGGCACCGGGCCGGCCGAAGCGGATGTTTTCCATGGCATTGGCCGAGAAGATGACGGTGTCCTGCGGCACGATGCCGATGGCGTTGCGCAGGTCCTGCAGGGTCAGGTAGCGGATGTCCACGCCATCGAGGTGGATGCTGCCCTGCTGCGGATCGTAGAAGCGCAACAGCAACTGGAACAGCGTGGTCTTGCCCGCGCCGGAGGGGCCGACCACGGCGACCGTTTCGCCTGGGCGGACATCGAGCGAGAACCCTGCCAGCGAGGCATGCTCCGGGCGCGACGGATAGTGGAAGTCGAGCTCGGCGATGTGCAGGGCCGCGCCGTTGGCGGTGCGCGGTGGCAGTTTTTCCGGCAGAAGCACCGACTGCACCGGTGAGTGTGCTGCCAGCAGGTCGAGCAGGCGATCGGTGGCGCCAGCGGCGCGCTGGGTGTCTCCCATCACTTCCGAGAGCGCGCCCAGGGAGCCCGCCACCAGCGAGGCATAGAGGATGAACTGGCCGAGTTCGCCGCCGCTCATGCCGCCGCGCATGACCGCATGCGCGCCCAGCCATAGCACGAAGACGATGGCGCCGAACACCAGCAGGATGGCCACCACCGTCAGCAGCGAGCGGGCGCGGATGCGCTCCATGGCGGTTTCGAAGGCGCGCTCCACCGACTGGCCGAAGCGGCGCGCTTCGATTTCCTCATGGGTGAAAGCCTGTACCGTTGGCATGGCGTTGAGGATTTCGCCGGCCATGGCCGAGGCGTCCGCCACGCGGTCCTGCGAGGCGCGCGAGAGCTTGCGCACGCGCCGGCCGTAGAACACGATGGGCAGGACCACGGCTGCCAGCATGACGATGATGATCGAGGTCAGTCGGGCGCTGGTGATGAAGAGCATGCTCATGCCACCCAGGAACAGCAGGATATTGCGCAGGGCCATTGAGATGCTGGTGCCGACCAGGGTCTGGATGAGGGTGGTGTCGGTGGTCAGGCGCGAGAGCACTTCACCGGTCTTGGTGGTTTCGAAGAACTCCGGGCTTTGCGTGACCACGTGCGCATAGACGGCGCTGCGCAGGTCGGCCGTAACGCGTTCACCCAGCCACGACACCATGTAGAAGCGCAGCGCGGTGGCCACCCCCAGCACGCAGGCCACGCCGAACAGGGCCAGGAAATAGAGGTTGATGTGGGCGGCGCTGCCGGCCGCGCCTGGGCCGGCCGCACCTGGGCCGGTCGCGCCTGGGCCGGCCGCTCCGAAACCCAGATCGATCATCTGCTTGAAGGCGTAGGGCACCGCCAGGGTCGCCGCAGCGGCCACCAGCAAGGCCAGGCCGGCCAGCAGGAACTGTTTCTTGTAGGGAGCGAGAAAAGGCAGCAGGCCGCGCAGCGCCGCCAGTGCCGACTTGCGCGCCGTGGCGCTGGCCTGGCTAGTGTCTGGATCGGTGTCGGCGGACTGGGTCGGGTGTGCAGAATGGGTGAGCGAAGGCGGCGGCGTGGAAGACATGGACAGGGATCAGGGTTTAGGGGCCAGCGCGCTGGAGGGATAACACTTGGGACCGTGGGCAACGATCCTGTTGCCATCGGGCTACGTCGGTGGGCGGGGCGAAAATCTCATTGCCGCGTTGAACCACCGCGCTGCGCCCTAGTCGGAACAGGCATCAGTATAAACAGTCCCGGAACAGCCCCGAGGATAGCCCCGGCAGCCCCGGACGATCTGACAAAGTGTATCGCAAAGTTGTCCGTCAGCCATTGCCTGACCGCCCCGGCCTGTTACAGTACCCAAGCCGGTAGCGCCCATCCGCAGAGAAGCAGCATCCACCCACCGTCATTGGCAAGGAGATACGCTTGGCCCAACCCGCACTGATCCCCACATGCTGGGATAGCTCCGATTCCGATTCCGATATCCGCGCCGACCACCGGCAGCCCCGTGCAGAAGCCAGTAGTGGGCACTGTAGCCAGCCCGGCGCCGAACTGGTGGCCGGGCTCAGCGCCCGCGAGGCGTATATCTCGCCCAAGTATTTCTACGATGCCTTGGGCAGCAAGCTGTTCGAAGCCATCTGCGATCTGCCCGAGTATTATCCGACCCGCACCGAGGCAGCCATCTATGCCACCCATCAGGACGCCATGGCGGCAGCAGTCGGTACCGGCTGCACCCTGATCGACCTGGGCGCCGGCAACTGCGCCAAGGCGGCGTCGCTGTTCGGGGCGTTGCAGCCTCGGCAGTACGTGCCGGTGGATATTTCCACCGACTTCCTGCACCAGTCGGTGCAGGGCTTGCAGCGTCGTTTCCCGGATATCCCGATGCAGCCGCTGGCGATGGATTTTTCCTCGACGCTGACACTGCCGTTGGAAGTGGATGCGCAACGGCGGCTGTTCTTCTATCCCGGTTCGTCGCTGGGTAATTTCGATCCACAGCAGGCGCTGGCCTTCCTGCGTCGTGTACGGTCGGCGCTGCCGAGCGGAGAGGGTGGCATCCTGATCGGGCTGGACCTGGTCAAGGATACGCACGTGCTGGAAGCCGCCTATGACGACGCCCTGGGCGTAACGGCGGCATTCAACCTGAACGTACTTAAGCACGTCAACGAGCTCATCGGTGCCGATTTCAATGCACGGGACTGGCGCCATGTGGCTTTCTACAATGCCCGCTTCCAGCGCATCGAAATGCACCTGGAGGCCAGGCGCGACCTCATCGTCCGCTGGCCCGGTGCGCGCCGTACCTTCCGTCAGGGCGAGCGCATCCATACCGAGTACAGCCACAAGTTCAGCGAGCAGGACATCCTGGGCCTGCTGGAGCAGGCCGGTTTCGGCGGCTGCCGGATGTGGTTCGATGCGCGGCGCTGGTTTGCGGTGTGTTACGCCCAGGCGCGCTGAAGAGCGCGTTGAGCCCTATCCCTTGAATTTCAGGCTTTTTGCAGGAGAGCGGATGCCCTCAGTCCTTACTACCCTGGACCAGTCCATGCGGCAGCTTGTCCCGGAATCCGCGGCGGCGGCCACCGCCGCCACCATCGATGCCGTGATCGACGCTGCCGTCCAGCAACTCAACCATCGCCCGCGCGAAAGGTTGGGCGACCGCTACCGTCGCCTGCGCCGTCAGTCGCAGCTGATCGCCGAGCCCCTGTCGGCCGAGGATTGTTGCGTGCAGGCCATGCCCGACGCCAGTCCGATCAAGTGGCATCTGGCGCATACCACGTGGTTCTTCGAGACCTTTTTGCTGGAGCGTTTCCAGTCCGGTTTTGCGCCGTTCCATCCGCAGTTCCGCATGCTCTTCAATTCCTACTACGAGGGCGTGGGCGCAAAATTCCCGCGCCCGCAGCGTGGACTGCTGACCCGGCCGGCGCTGGAGGAAGTGATGGCCTATCGGGCCCAGGTGGACGAACGCATGCTGTTGCTGATCGATGCGCTGGAGGCCGATGGCGCCGATCCCGACACGGGGCCGCAGCAGGCCCAGCTGAAGGATTTCCTGGCCCTGCTGGAGCTGGGCATGCAGCATGAGCAGCAGCACCAGGAGCTGATGCTGACCGACATCAAGGTGCTGTTGTCGATCAATCCGCTGCAGCCGGCCTACCAGCCACTGCCGGCCAGCATGCAGTTGAACGATCCGGTTGAGCTGGAATTGCAATGGCACCGCATCGACGCCGGCGTGGTGGAGATCGGTCATGCCGGCAGCGGCTTCTGCTTCGATAACGAGACGCCGCGCCATCGCCAGTTCGTCGAGGCTTATCAGTGCGCTTCGCGGCTGGTCAACAATGCCGAATACCTGGCCTTTGTCGAGGCCGGCGGCTATCAGGACGCCAGCTTGTGGCTGTCCGAGGGTTGGGAGTGGAAGAAGCAGCAGGACCTGAACTATCCGCTCTATTGGCGTCCCGCCGGAAACGGGCGATGGCGTGAGTTCACCGAGTATGGTCTGCAGCCGCTGCAACCGCATCGTGCCGTCGTGCACCTGTCGTATTACGAAGCCGACGCCTATGCCCGCTGGGCCGGGGCGCGTTTGCTGACCGAAGCCGAGTGGGAGCACGCGGCGGCCCGTCTGCAGGGCCAGGGGCGCGAGTTCTTCGGGGTGGCCTGGCAGTGGACCAGCAGCAGCTATGCGCCATATCCCGGCTTTGCTGCGGCACCGGGCGCGGTGGGCGAGTACAACGGCAAGTTCATGGTCAACCAGTACGTACTGCGGGGATCGTCATCGGCCACGCCGCTCAATCATGCCCGGCTGACCTACCGCAACTTCTTTCCCGCCATGGCGCGCTGGCAGGTCAGCGGCATCAGGCTGGCACGCCAGGCCTGATACCGCGCTCGGCGACAGGCTTAGAAGGTCTCCCACTCGTCCGACTTTTCCTCCTTGTGGCTGGCGGGCAGGGCCGGCCGGGCGGTGGGCGCCGCTGATGGCGCCGGACGTGCCGGCAAAGCCTTGGCCGGGCTTGCAGCGGCTGCCACCGCTACCGGCGGCGCCTTGCGCACGGCAGTGGCCTGGATAATGCGCGGGACACTGCTCATTTCCGGTGCTGCCCCCTTCTCGTCCAGACGGAACACACTGACCAGTTCCAGCAGACGCTGGGCCTGATCCTGCAGCGCCTGGGCCGCTGCGGCGGCTTCTTCCACCAGGGCGGCGTTCTGCTGCGTGGTGTTGTCCATCTGCATGATGGCCTGGTTGACCTGTTCGATGCCGTCGCTCTGTTCCCGCGTGGCCGCTGAAATCTCTCCGACGATGTGGCTGACCTGTTCGATGCTGTGGACCACCTCATCCATGGTACTGCCGGCCTGTGCCACCAACTCGGTCCCGGAGGAGACCTGGCTGACCGAGTCGTTGATCAGCTCCTTGATTTCCTTGGCGGCGGTGGCTGAACGCTGCGCCAGTCCGCGCACTTCGGAGGCCACCACGGCAAAGCCACGGCCCTGTTCGCCGGCGCGTGCCGCTTCCACGGCGGCATTGAGCGCCAGGATGTTGGTCTGGAAGGCAATGCCGTCGATGACCGAGATGATGTCTACGATCTTGCGCGAGGAATCATTGATGGCGCCCATGGTCTGCACCACCTGCTTGACAGCCTGGCCGCCCTGGTTGGCCACTTGCGTGGCGGTGCCGGCGAGCTCGCTGGATTTGCGGGTGTGGTCGGCGTTCTGCTTGACGCTGGAGGTCAGTTGTTCCAGCGAAGAGGCCGTCTCTTCCAGAGCGCTGGCCTGTTCCTCGGTGCGCGAAGAGAGGTCCAGGTTGCCAGTGGCGATCTGGGTCGAGGCGGTGACCATGGAGTCGGTGCCGCGTCGCACTTCGAGCACGATGGCCTTGAGCTTCTGGTTCATTGCCGCCAGTGCGTGCAGCAGGCGGCCGGTCTCGTCGGTGGAGCGGGAGTCGATCACGGCGGTCAGGTCACCGGCGGCGACGGTCTCGGCCACTTCGACGGCACGGCTGAGCGGCCGGGTGATGCTGCGCGAAATGGTCCAGGCGATGAAGGCGGCGAACAGGGCCGAGACCAGGCCGGAGGCCAGCATGATCAGGCGCGTGGTGTTGTAGGCGGCTTCAGCGTCGGTGACCGACTGGTCCATCATCTTTTGCTGGGTGTCGGCCAGGTTGTCCAGTTCACCGAAGTAGGCTTTCTGCAACGCGCCGACTTTGGTGATGAGCAGTTCGACAGCAGCATCGCGCTGGCCCTTGGCATTGAGTGTCTCGACTTCCCTGCGCTGGGCGGCATATTCGTCGCGCGCCTTCATGACCTTGGCCAGTTGCGCGCGGGCCGCGGGATTGAGCAGCATCTCGTCGAGGTCCTTCAGGTGTGCCGTGACCTGCTGCGAAAGATCTTTCACGACCGCCTGTTCCCGCGCTGCCTGCTCGGGACTATTGGTCAGCAACTGGTTGCGTACGGCGATGGCGACGTCGTCGATCTTGCCGGAAATGGTGTTGATGAGGGCGATCTTCTTGTAGCGGTCGTTGACCACCAGATCGAGTGCCTTGTTGATGTCTCCCAGGCGGATCAGGCCCAGGGTGACGATGGCGGCGATCACCAGGATCAGGACCGAAAAGGCGAAGGCCAGGCGTGTGGCAATGCTGAGATTACTGAAGCGCATTATTTTCCCCCCGAAAAATGTGATTGCGACTTGTCTGCTAAAGCAAAAGAACTGGTGTGATGACCAGCCATCGATGATAAGCCAGTTACGTGTAACGAGAACCTTCTCATCACGTAAATTCATGACGGAATATCTATCCTCGCGGCAATATTGGCTGGCCGACAATTCAAGCTGCAAGGCCGTGCGGGGGGACGCGGTCTTGCGGCGATCGGTGTCGCTGACCTCAGGCAGCGCGCGGCTGACTCAGGACAGCCGCGTAGCGTAGCACGAACAGCAGGAAGGCCAGCGACCAGCAGGCAGCAGAGATCGTCAGGAGCAAGTTGCCCGAGATGAACGTTGCTGCAATGCGACATCCAGCTGCCGCGCTGATGGCCGTATAGATGGCGACGGTGCTGCGATCGGCGCGCAGGGCACGGCCGGTATGCCCCAGCGATACCCGCGTCATCACCCCCAGCACCATGCTGCCCATGGCACCGGCTGTGAGCGCGTGGATGGCGCCGATTTCCAGCGTCGGTAGCGCCACCAGGCTCAGGCCCAACAGGGCTACGCCGGCGATCAGCCACAGATAGGCCAGGTGCAGCACGGCCAGCAGGGGTTCGGCCAGGGTGGCATGGCCGCGCCAGCCCAGCAGCCTGGCCAGGTTCAGCGCCGCCGCCAGTAACAGCAGGGCACCTACGGCAGTGGCGCGGGGCAGGCAGGCCCAGGCCAGCAGCGTGGCGTGCAGGCTGGCGGTGGCGGCCATGTCGAGCCAGCGATGGCTGGTGACTTGAAGCGGGCTGCGGTGTGCCGTGAGCCAGTTGCGCGTGAAGGCCGGGATGATGCGCGCGCCGATCACTGACATCAGGATGCAGACCGCCACCAGTGCCAGGCGCCAGTCCAGGCCCGGGGGCAGATCCACGCCGCCGACGCGCAGGTACATCAGCAGGTCGGCCACGCCCAGCAGGGCCACGGGGAGTGGCATGGGCAGGTTGCGGCGGTTGCGGGCGGCGATGATGTCGCGCCAGGCCACGGTGCACAGGGCCACCGGAAACAGCAGTTCAGCCAGCGCTGCCAGCCACAGCGGCAGCAGCGCGGAAACGGTGCCGACCACGCGGCCCAGCAGCCACAGGCCGGCCAATACCGCGAGCAGGGTGCCACGTACCGGAGTGCGGCCGGTCCAGTTGGGGATGGCAGTGAGCAGGAAGCCGGCGATGGCGGCCATGATCCAGCCGAACAGCATTTCGTGGATGTGCCAGCTCAGGGCATCGAAATGGGTGGGCAAGACCACGTGACCGTGCAGGATGCCGATCCACAGCACCATGCACAGGGCCGCCCACAGGCTGCCGGCCAGGAAGAAGGGCCGAAATCCCAGCGAGAACAGGGCCGGAGGGGTGTTTGCAGGACCCGGCTTGGACGATGTGGGGGCTGACGAGCGGACGCTGATCTGGATCATGGGATGTCCCGAGGTTGGCGGCCGACGGCATGGGAGTGCGGCGGCCTGAGCGGGGCATTCTAGGTCGGCAGCCCGGGCTTGCCTTTGCGATGAAACAAAGAGGGATGCTTTGCGACGGCAATGCGCCGTACGCGGAGAGAACGCGGGGTGGGATGCAGAAAGAGAAGCCTGAAAAGGGAGGCTGGACGAAACAGCGCCGACCTGTAGGTCGGCGCTGGAAGCGTTACGCTCACGGAAACAGGCCGGGATCGCCGGCGCTGTTCCGTTTTCAGGCAGCCTTGGCTTGCGAGGAGCCGGCCTGGTTGGCGCTCTCGCTGATGGCGATCTGGCGGTTCACGGCAGACAGCACGGCCTTGAAGGAAGCGGTGACGATGTTGGCGTCGATGCCCACGCCGAAGCCGGTCGGGGCTTCGTTCAGGCGCAGTTCGATGTAGCTGGCCGCCTTGGCGTCGGCACCGGCACCGATGGCGTGTTCATGGAAGTCCATCAGCTTGATGTCCAGGCCCAGGGCATGCACGAAGGCATCGATGGGGCCGTTGCCGCTGCCGCGCACGGTGACTGGCTGGCCATTGCGCACGATGTCGACTTCGATGTTGATCGACTCGGCCTTGGCCGTGTCTTCCGACATGCGGTGGGCGCGATAGACATAGGGCTCGCTGCGCTCCAGGTATTCACGCTGGAAGATGGCGTGGATGTCGGAGGCAGCGATTTCCTTGCCGGTGGCATCGGCCTCGCGCTGGATGGCGCGCGAGAATTCGATCTGCAGGCGGCGCGGCAGGGCCAGGCCGTATTCCTGTTCCAGCAGGTAGGCCATGCCGCCCTTGCCGGACTGGCTGTTGACGCGGATGACCGCATCGTAGCTGCGGCCCAGGTCGGCCGGGTCGATCGGCAGGTAGGGCACTTCCCAGATGGCGTCGGGCTGCTGCTTGGCGAAGCCCTTCTTGATGGCATCCTGGTGCGAGCCGGAGAAGGCGGTGAAGACCAGGTCGCCCACATACGGGTGACGCGGGTGCACCGGGATCTGGTTGCACTCTTCCACCACCTGGCGTACTACGTCGATGTCGGAGAAGTCCAGACCCGGGTTGACACCCTGGGTGTACAGGTTCAGGGCCAGGGTGACCAGGTCGACGTTGCCGGTGCGCTCGCCGTTGCCGAACAGGCAGCCTTCGACGCGGTCGGCGCCGGCCATCACGGCCAGTTCGGCCGAGGCCACGGCGGTGCCGCGATCATTGTGCGGGTGCACCGAGATGATGGCGCTGTCGCGGTGCTTCAGGTTGCGGCACATCCACTCGATCTGGTCGGCGTAGACGTTGGGAGTGGCGCACTCGACGGTGGAGGGCAGGTTCAGGATGATCTTGCGATTGGGCGTGGCGCCCCAGGTTTCGCAGACGGCGTCGCAGATGTCCTTGGAGAAGTCCAGTTCGGTGGTGCTGAAGGATTCCGGCGAATACTCGAAGCGCCACTCGGTGCCGGGACGCGCATCGGTCAGTTCCTTGACCAGCCTGGTGCCGGTGACGGCGATGTTCTTGATCTCGTCGCGCGACATGTTGAAGACGATCTTGCGGAAGGCTGGTGCCACCGAGTTATACAGGTGAACGATGGCCTTCTTGGCGCCTTCCAGCGATTCCACGGTGCGGCGGATCAGTTCTTCACGCGACTGGGTCAGCACGATGATGGTGACGTCGTCGGGGATGCGGTTTTCGACGATGAGCTTGCGCACGAAGTCGAAGTCGGTCTGCGAGGCCGAGGGGAAGCCGACTTCGATCTCCTTCAGGCCGGTCTTCAACAGCAGTTCGAAGAAGCGCAGCTTGCGCTCGGCGTTCATCGGTTCGATCAGGGCCTGGTTGCCATCGCGCAGGTCGGTGCTCATCCAGATCGGCGGGGTGTCGATCACCTTGCTGGGCCAGGTGCGATCCGGCAGGTCGATGGCGGGGAAGGGGCGGTATTTGGCGGCGGGGTTGTTCAACATCATGATGGACCTCTAAGTCTGAAGAATGCGTGGAATGCGGAAATGCTTCAATGCGTCAGATGTGGCGAATCGGGTTGCCTGGCTGCCACGGGCGCGTGGCCAGACAACCCGTCATAGAGCCAGAGGCGGCATCTCCTGCCGCGCGCAGGTCGGCTGGCATGCTTGCCGGCGCGGAGTATGGATGGTCCTGGTGTTCGAATGCATGATCGCTTCGCCTGATGCGGCTGCGACGTCGGCTTGGTACAGCTTACGCGTCACTGCCTGGTTTTACTGCCGGTATTGCTGGATTTGATTGGGGTTGCCGGATCGCGTGACATCAGCGGGAACGGCAGGAACTGCGGATTTTAGCGCGAGGCTAGTAGTAGCGACACCGGTAGCAACGCTAGCGGGGCGCTGGCGCTGTTGTGGCGTAGGGAGAAGTTTGCTGCGGAAGTCATCTGAGCAATGTAGAAGATTGGCCGCAAGCTTGTCAAGCGCTATCTGCCGGAGCCGAGGAAAAGCCAGGTAAAAGCCTGCCGGATTGAAATAAATTTGTTGCTACAATCGTCTGGCAAATGACCATTAGGTCATTTATCTTCACGCGGCGGGCCCGCAAACGGTGGTGCGGATGGAACGCCGCTGCCCGATTGCGCTCCAACGCAAGCCCTGCAATGGTGCCACCATGCCCGTCAGTTGTCCTTGCAGAAACCATAACAACAG
Source organism: Herbaspirillum sp. VT-16-41 (assembly GCF_001994935.1). Taxonomy (NCBI): domain Bacteria; kingdom Pseudomonadati; phylum Pseudomonadota; class Betaproteobacteria; order Burkholderiales; family Oxalobacteraceae; genus Herbaspirillum; species Herbaspirillum sp. VT-16-41. The sequence goes on along the minus strand of NZ_MUXB01000168.1, from coordinate 118,466 downwards.
CACCCGCCCGCGGGACTATCCTCATCCATGCAGAAACGCCCGGACCTGATCGTTTGCGAAGAATGCGACGCCGTCTACCAGCGCATGCCGCTCGGGGAGCGCGAGATCGCCCGTTGCCTGCGCTGCGGCGCCGAGCTTGAGCGCGATACCGGCAAGCGCCTGCAGCACCTGCTGCCGCTGACGGTGGGCGCGCTGATCCTGTTCGTGATCGCCAATGTCTTCCCCATCGTGACCATCGAACTGCAGGGATTGTCCAGCCAGACCACCCTGATCGGCGCGGTGGTCGCGCTCACCCGTGATGGCATGTCGGAAGTGGCGCTGCTGGTGCTGGCCACGACCCTGCTGTTCCCGCTGATCCAGCTGGGCGTGCTGCTTTACCTGTTGCTGCCGGCCGCGCGTGCGACCCGGCCGCCCGGTTTCGTGCTGCTGCTGCGGCTGATGCAGGCAGCGCGGCCGTGGGGCATGATCGAAGTCTTCATGCTGGGCATCCTGGTGGCGCTGATCAAGCTGTCCAACATGGCCGAGGTGATTCCCGGTCCGGCGCTGTGGTCCTTCGGCGGCCTGACGGTGCTGCTGACGGTGGTGGTGTCGTTCAATCCGCGCTATCTGTGGCATCTGTGGGAGCAGCAGCAGGCCGAGCAGTTCGGTGACCAGGGAGCAGGCGCATGAGCCGCGCCCATGAACCGGCCAGCGCCACCCTGGCCGAAGATGAAGACCTGCAGGTGGCGGACGCCGCCTCGCAGGGCGTCATCGGCTGCCACCACTGCGGCACGGTCTGGCAAGGCGCCACCGAGCACGAGCACTGCGGCGTATGCCACGCGCCGCTGCACGTGCGCAAGATCGACAGTCTCACCCGCACCTGGGCGCTGCTGATCGCGGCCTGCATCATGTACATCCCGGCCAACATGATGCCGGTGATGGTCACCAGTACCCTGCTGGATGAACAGCGCGACACCATCCTCTCCGGCGTCATCTATTTCTGGACCTCGGGCGAATGGGGACTGGCGCTGGTGGTCTTCGTGGCCAGTTTCCTGGTGCCGCTGTTCAAGCTGGTGGCGCTGGGCATCCTGGTCATCTCGGCGCGCCGCCGCAGCCGCTGGCAGCGCCTGCAACGGGCCAAGCTGTATCGCCTGGTGGAAGCCATCGGACGCTGGTCCATGCTGGACGTGTTCGTGGTCTCGGTGTTGACCGGGCTGGTCAAGATCCACGGTTTCGCCAACGTCCACGCCGGCATCGGCATTGCCGCCTTCGGTGCGGTGGTGGTGCTGACCATGCTGGCCTCGCTCTCCTTCGATCCTCGCCTGATCTGGGACGATGCCCCCCGATTTCAACTGTCAACAAGAAACAGGAACCCGCATGACCCCACCTGACACCCCCCAGGACAAACCGGCGCTGCTGCAGCCCCGGCGCACGCGCCAGCGCAACTGGCTGCCCTCGCTGGTCTGGCTCATTCCCATCATCGCGGCCATCGTCGGGCTGACGCTGGTGGCCAAGATCCTGGTCGAGCGTGGCCCGGTGGTCACGGTCAGCTTCCGCTCGGCCGAGGGCCTGGAAGCCGGCAAGACCAAGGTCAAGTACAAGGATGTGGAAATCGGCCAGGTGCAGACCCTGAAGCTGGCCGCCGACCGCTCGCATGTGCTGGTGGGCATCCAGCTCAATCAGGAAGCCTCCGGCTTCAATGCCGAAGACACCCGTTTCTGGGTGGTGCGCCCGCGCATCGCCGCCTCGGGCATCTCGGGGCTGGGCACCTTGCTCTCGGGCGCCTATATCGGTGCCGATGCCGGTGTCTCGGAAGAGACCAAGAAGGAATTCGTTGGTCTGGAGCAGCCGCCCATCGTCACGCGGGATGCCTCGGGTCGCCAGTTCGTGCTGCATACGGACGACCTGGGCTCGCTCGATATCGGTTCCCCCATCTTCTACCGGCGTATCAAGGTGGGTCAGGTGGTGGCCTATGACCTCGATTCGGATGGACGTGGCGTGACCCTGCGCATCTTCGTCAATGCCCCCTACGACAAGTTCGTCACCCAGGCTTCGCGCTTCTGGCATGCCAGCGGCTTCAACATGGAACTCAATGCCAGCGGCTTCAAGCTGCATACCCAGGCGCTGTCGACGGTGGTGCTGGGGGGCATCGCCTTCCGTGACCGCGATGAAGATCGCGTCAGTGCACCGGCCAAGGAAGGTTCTGAATATCCGTTGGTCGAAGACGAAAGCGCTGCCATGAAGGAGCCCGATGGCGTGCCGCAGACGGCCTTGCTGTATTTCGACCAGTCCCTGCGTGGCCTGCAGCCGGGCGCCACCGTCGACTTCCGTGGCGTGGTGCTGGGCGAGGTCAAGAGCATCGGCGTCGAGTACGACCGCGAGCGCCGCGAATTCCGCATGCCGGTGCTGGTGCAGATCTATCCGGACCGCCTGGGTCGTCGCTTCCACGAAGAGACCGGCGAGGAGCGCCGTTCCAATGCGCAACTGCTGCGCCTGCTGGTCAAGCGCGGCCTGCGCGCCCAGCTGCGCAACGGCAATCTCCTGACCGGCCAGTTGTACGTGGCGATCGACTTCTTCCCCAAGGCCAAACCGGCGCAGATCGATACTGAGAAAGTGCCGCTGGAGTTGCCGACCATTCCGGGCAGCCTGGATGCATTGCAGCAGCAACTCTCGGATATCGCCGGCAAGCTCTCCAAGGTACCGTTCGACGAGATCGGTCGCGATCTGCAGACCACCCTGAAGACCTTGAACAAGACCTTGTCGACCGCCGAGCAGACCGCTGCGCGCATCAACAACGACATCGCGCCCGAGATGCAGGCCGCCATGAAGGACGCCCGCAAGACCCTCAATGCGGCCGAACGCACCTTGTCCGACGACGCGCCCCTGCAGCAGGACATTCGCCAGACCATGCAGGAACTGTCCAAGGCCGCGGCCTCGATCCGCGTCTTGACCGATTACCTGCAACAGCATCCGGAATCGCTGATCCGGGGCAAACAGGAGCCATGATGCACAACAGGAACAGCCTCTCTCCCAAGACCCTGGCCGCCGCCGCCCTGGTGGCGTCACTGCTGGCCGCTTGCGGCAGTTCGCCGCCCGCGACGTTCTATACCCTGGCCAGCCCGGCCGACAGCGCGCCGGCGGTACGCACCGCCAGCCAGGGGCCGCAGACCTTCATCGAGGTGATGCCGGTGGCGGTGCCCGACCGCCTGGCCCGTCCGCAACTGGTGGTGCGCAGCGATGCCACCCGACTGGAGGTGCTGGAGCAGGACCGCTGGTCCTCGCCCTTCAACAATGAGTTGCGCGATGCCCTGGCCGCCGGCGTGGCCGCGCGCCTGGGCGCCATCGACGTCTCGCGGGGCGGTCGCCCGGCTGACCAGGCCAGCTATCGGATCAATGTCGAACTACGCGACTTCGATGCCGCCCGCGGTGGACGCGTCCAGGCCGCCTTCGGCTGGACCATCACCCGCTCCGACGACCGCCGCAGCGGCGCCTGTCGGCTGACGGTCGTGGAGCCGGTCAGCGGTGGCGCCAATGCCGACGTGGTCGCCGCCACCCAGAAGGCCGTCGCGCAGGCAGCGCAGGCGATTGCCGATGGCGTGCGCGCTTTGCAGGCGGGGCAGGGTGGGCAGTGTTCGGGGTGAGATCGTCCGGATCGATCGAGCACCCAAGAAAAAGCCGCTTCCTCGGAAGCGGCTTTTCAACATCTCAAGACCGGTCAGTGATCAGTAGCGATCAACGATCACCGTAGGAGCGACGCGGGCCGTCGGCGCGGAAGCCGCCACCGTTGTTACCCTTGTAGCCACCGCCAGCACCGCCTTCGCGACGCGGACCACCGGCCGGCTTGGCGCCGCCGAAGCTGCGACCTTCGCGGTTGCCGCTGTAGCCGCCGCCTTCGCGATTGCCACCGAAGCCACCTTCACGGTTGCCGCCTTCGCGGTGACCGGCGAAACCACCTTCGCGATGACCGCCGCCTTCACGGTTGCCGGCGCCGTAGCGCGGGCCGTTGTTGCTGCGGCCGTCGCCCGGACGCCAGCCACCCGGCTTGCGCGGGCTGCGCGGTGCAGCCGACTTCTTCGGTTCGAAACCTTCCACCACATCGACCGGGATGGTCTGCTTGGTGAAGCGCTCGATGCGCTTGACCTGCATGCCTTCAGCGTGATTGACCAGCGAGATGGCCACGCCATTGCGGCCGGCACGACCGGTACGACCGATACGGTGCACGTAGTCTTCGGCGAACTTGGGCAGGTCGTAGTTGAACACGTGGGTGATGCCCGGCACGTCGATGCCGCGGGCGGCCACGTCGGTGGCTACCAGCATGCGCACCTGACCGCGGCGCAGGCTGTTCAGGGTACGGTTACGGGCACCCTGGTGCATGTCGCCATGCAGTGCGGCGGCAGCGAAACCGGCGATGTTCAGGCGATCGGCGATGGTGTCGGCGTCACGCTTGGTGGCGGTGAAGATCACGGCCTGGTCGATGCTGGTGTCGCGCAGCAGGTGATCCAGCAGGCGATTCTTGTGCGACAGGTCATCCACGAAGTGCACGCGCTGCATGATGTTTTCATGACGGGTCGACGAGCTGGCGATCTGGATGGTCAGCGGGTTGTTGGTGATGCGCTTGGCCATGTTGCCGACGACGCCGTCCAGCGTGGCCGAGAACAGCATGGTCTGGCGGGTGGTCGGGGTAGCGGCGACGATCTTTTCGATGTCGTCGATGAAACCCATGTCCAGCATACGGTCAGCTTCGTCCAGCACCAGGATCTGCAGCTGCGAGAAATCGATCTTGCCCGATTCCATGTGGTCGATCAGACGACCCGGGGTGGCCACCAGGATTTCAGGATTGCGCGACAGCAGTTGCATCTGCTTCGGGTAGGGCATGCCGCCCAGGATCGACACCACGCGCACACGGCGCATGTAGGAGCCGTACTTGTCGGTGGCGGTGGTCACTTGCAGGGCCAGTTCGCGGGTCGGGGTCAGCACCAGCATCTTCGGCTGTGCCGGCTGGTAACGCGGACGCTCGCCACGGGCACGGGTGGCCTGGCGTTCCTGGTTGGGAGTACGGGCGGCCTGCGGCGCCTGCGGCAGGTCTGCCAGCTGGTGCAGCGAGGGCAGCATGAAAGCGGCGGTCTTGCCCGAACCGGTCTGCGAGGACACCAGCAGATCCTGGCCGCTGATGGCGGCGGGGATGGCTTTTTCCTGGACCGGGGTCGGGGAGGTATAGCCTGCTTCGGTCAGGGCTTTGATGATCGAAGGGTTCAGGCCGAGTGCTTCAAAAGTCATAATCTCTTTCGTGAATGTGATACGCCAGGCACGAGACGGGCGCACGCAAGCGCGCCGGACATCGAGTGTCTGAACGAAAAAAAGCAACGCCAACCGACGAAATGACTATGAAAAATACAAAGAAATTTCGGCACAAAAGCTTTGCGCCGGGACGGCATCATCAAGGGATGCCAGGGGCGGGGGGCTTTTACGGGGAACTTGTCGTTATGACAGGTAAGGCTTGCGAAGCTGCTTGGGCGAATCTGGCTGGAAATCCTGGAGGCCAGGGTTCACGTCCGATTCGCCTGTGCATCGGTTATTGCAATGCACAAGGCGAATCATACAGTAAAACATCGAAATTAGCACCAAAGGTTTTCGATAACTGTCTTTTATTTGTGGATGAGGCTTGCTTATTCCGCCATTCCGCCAACTACGCGCGAAAAGCCGCCGTCCACGTAGGTGATTTCACCGGTAATACCCGAGGCCAGGTCGGAGAGCAGGAAGGCCGAGGCATTGCCGACGTCTTCGATGGTCACGTTGCGGCGCAGCGGGGCATTGGCAGCCACGGCACCCAGGATCTTGCCGAAGCCCTTGATGCCGCTGGCGGCCAGGGTCTTGATCGGACCGGCGGAGACGCCGTTGACGCGCACGCCCTTGGGACCAAGCGATTCGGCCAGGTAGCGCACCGACGCCTCCAGCGAGGCCTTGGCCAGGCCCATGGTGTTGTAGTTGGGGACCACGCGCTCCGAGCCCAGATAGGTCAGGGTCAGCAGGGCGGCGTTGGGCGACAGCAGCGGCAGGGCGGCCTTGGCCATGGCCGGGAAGCTGTAGGCCGAGATGTCGTGGGCGATCTTGAAGCCTTCGCGCGAGAAGCCTTCCAGGAAGTCGCCGGCGATGGCGTCGGCCGGGGCGAAGCCGATGGCGTGGACCAGGCCGTCCAGCTGGCTCCAGGACTTGCCCAGGTCGGCGAACAAGGCATTGATCTGCTCATCGCTGCCGACGTCGCAGTCGAAGATCAGCTTGCTGTCGAACTCTTCGGCGAACTTGGTGATGCGGTCCTTGAAGCGCTCACCAACGTAGGTGAAGGCCAGTTCGGCGCCTTCGCGCTTGCACGCCTGGGCGATGCCGTAGGCGATGGAACGGTTGGACAGCAAGCCGGTGATCAGAATTTTTTTGCCTTGCAGAAATGCCATGATGACTCCGTATGGTCCGCCGCGTCCTGCGTAGGGCCGCCTGGCAGGCGGGCGCGCGGGGCGGCCGATGGTGATGGCGACGGTCGCATCGTGCGGCCCCCGCGCTGGAACAGACCCGGATTGTAGGGGCTTGCGGCAGGCGCGGCAACCTTTGCCGGGCGTTCGCATTGCGCAGCCATGCTATGAACTTAGTTGCTTTAATTGCTTCCCTGTAATCGTTCCTCTATTTACAATGCCCCGGAACAAAATCGTTTCCAGGCCGGTGGGCACGGGACTTGCCTGCCCCCAGACATCAACGCCCGCGACAGCGCAGACAGACAACCGCATGGTCAAGCCCCTGAAGACATCCCGGATTTTCCTTACCTCCCTGCTGGCCGCCACGCTGGCTTACGCCGCTCCGGCCCACGCCGAGCATGCCTTTTCGCTGTACGACACGCCCAAGTATCCGGCCGGTTTCAGCCATTTCGACTACGTCAATGCAGATGCGCCACGTCGCGGCACGCTCTATCTGGCCAATCCCGATCGCCGCACCAGCTTCGACAAGTTCAATCCCTTGTCCTTGAAGGGCGTGGCCGCCGCCGGGCTGGACCAGCTGATGTTCGAGACCCTGGCCGTGTCTTCCGCCGACGAGGTCGCGACCGTCTATGGCTTGCTGGCCGACGACATGAAGTTGGCGCCGGACCGTATGTCCATGACCTTCCACTTGAATCCCAAGGCGCGCTTCAACAATGGCGACAAGGTCACGGCCGAGGATGTGAAGTATTCCTACGACACCATCCTGGCCAAGGGTGCGCCACAATTCAAATCGATCTTTGCCGATGTGAAGGGTTGCGTAGTGGTCGATGCGTCGACGGTGCGCTTCGACTTCGCCAGCAGCAACCATGAATTGCCGCTGATCGTAGGCAGCGTACCGGTGTTCTCCAGGAAGTGGGCGCAGGGCACCCCCTTCGACCAGATCCAGCTGACCCCGCCCATCAGCACCGGCCCCTACCTGATCGAGAGCTACGACACCGGCCGCAGCATCACCTACCGCCGCAATCCCGACTACTGGGGCAAGGAGGTGCCGGCCCGGCGCGGCATGTTCAACTTCGAGCGTATCGTCTACCGTTTCTACAAGGATGACCTGGCGCGGCTGGAGGCCTTCAAGGCCGGTGAGTTCGACGTGGTGGTGGAGTACAGCGCCAAGAACTGGGCACGCAGCTATACCGGCCCGCAGTTCCGCGACGGCCGCATCATCAAGAAGGAATTCAAGCACTCCAATGGTGCCGGCATGCAGGGTTTCGTGATGAACCTGCGGCGTGACCAGTTCAAGGATGTGCGCGTGCGCCAGGCCATCGGGCTGGCGCTGGACTATGAATGGATGAACCGCCAGCTGTTCTACGGCCAGTACACCCGCATCTACTCCTTCTTCAACAACAGTCAGCTCGCCGCCACCGGAGAGCCGCAGGGTGACGAGCTGGCCTTGCTGAAGTCGCTGCAGGCCAAGGGCCTGAAGATCGATCCGGCGGTGTTCGGCCCGGCACCCATCCCGCCCTCGACCAATCCACCCGCCTCGCTGCGTGCCAACCTGCGCCAGGCCCGAGAACTGCTGGCCCAGGCCGGCTGGGTCTATCGCGATGGCGCGGTACGCAATGCCCAGGGCGTGGCGCTGTCCTTCGAGATCCTGGATGACCAGAGCTCCATGTCGCGCGTCATCAGCGTGTTTGCGCGCAACCTGCGCACGCTGGGCATCGATGTGGTCCAGCGCAGCGCCGACTACGCGCTGGTGGCCAAGCGCATGGAAGACTTCGACTTCGACATGACCAGCATCCGCTTCCCCGACACCAGCAGCCCGGGCAATGAACTGTTCGACATGTTCGGTTCCAAGGCGGCCGATGAAAAGGGCTCCAACAATGCCTGGGGTCTGAAGGACCCGCTGGTGGACCAGCTGGTGCAGGCCGTAGTGGCGGCCGATACCCGGGTCCGGCTGACTGCCGCGGCGCGGGCGCTGGACCGGGTGCTGCTGCACAAGTACATCGTGGTGCCGCACTGGTATTCGTCCACCCATCGCATCGCCTACCAGAACCGGTTCGGCATCCCGCAGGTGGCGCCGCTGTATTACCAGGCCGATCCCTATGTGATCAGCACCTGGTGGGAAGAGAAGGGGCGTTGAAGATGAAGCACGCAACGATGTCCGGCCAGGCCGGTCTTGAACGAGGATGCCTGCAGTCATGAATATCTGGTCCTACATTTTGAAACGGGTGCTGTTGATGATCCCCACGCTCTTCGGCGTGGTCGCCATCACCTTTGCCGTGATCCAGTTCGTACCGGGTGGCCCGGTGGAACAGGCCATGCTGGAGATGAAAGGCCGTGGCGGCGGCGGTGAGGCCTCCGGCGGTGGCGCCGCCAGCGGTGCCTCGGCCTATCGCGGCCGGCAGGGCATCGACGAACAACGCATCGAGGAAATCAAGAAACTCTACGGTTTCGACAAGCCCCCGGTAGAGCGCTTCTGGCGCATGCTCAAGGGCTTCCTCACCTTCGACCTGGGCAAGAGCTTCTACCACCATGGCGATGTCTGGACCCTGGTCAAATCCAAGCTGCCGGTCTCCATCAGCATCGGCCTGTGGACCTTCTTCCTGAGTTACCTGATCTCGGTGCCGCTGGGTATCGCCAAGGCGGTGCGCGAGGGCAGCCGTTTCGATGTCGCCACTACCGGCCTGGTGCTGGTCGGCTATTCCATTCCCGGCTTCGTGCTGGGGGTGTTCCTGCTGGTGGTGTTCGCCGGCGGCAGTTTCGTGCAGTGGTTCCCGCTGCGGGGACTGACCTCGGACAACTGGGCCAGCCTGTCGCTGGTGGGCAAGGTCACCGACTATCTCTGGCATATCACGCTGCCGGTGGCGGCCTCGGTGATCGGCGCCTTTGCGGTCATCACCATGCTGACCCGCAATACCTTCCTCGAAGAAATCCGCAAGCAGTACGTCCTGACCGCACGGGCCAAGGGACTCTCCGAGCGCAAGGTGCTCTACAAGCACGTCTTCCGCAACGCGCTGATCCCGCTGGTGACCGGTTTCCCCTCGGCCTTCATCGCTTCCTTCTTCGCCGGCAGCCTCCTGATCGAGACCCTGTTCTCGCTGGACGGCATGGGTCTGCTGGCCTATGAATCGGCGATCCGGCGAGACTATCCGGTGGTGATGGGCACGCTCTATCTGTTTACGCTCATTGGCCTGGTGGTCAAGCTGCTGGGCGACCTCTGCTATGTGTGGGCCGACCCGCGCGTTCAATTCGAAAGCCTGGCGAAATGAGCATGACCCCTTCCTTGGCCCCGTCCATCTCGCCCAGCCGCCGCATCTGGCTGCGCTTTTGCGCCGACCGTACCGGTTACTGGAGCCTGGTGCTGTTTTCCATCCTGTTCGTGCTGAGCCTGGGCGCGGAACTGATCTCCAACGACAAGCCGCTGGTGGCCGGCTACCAGGGCAAGCTGATGTTCCCGATGCTGCAGGATTATTCGGACAAGAGCTTCGGCGGTGATTTCGATTCACCGGCCGACTATCTCGATCCCTTCATCGAGCAGCAATTCCACAAGGACGGCAACTGGGTCATCTACCCGCCCAATCGCTACAGCTACAACACGCTGAACTACTTCGCAAAGCAGCCCAACCCGGCCGAACCCTCCGGCGAGAACTGGCTGGGTACCGATGATCGCGGACGCGATGTGTTTGCCCGTCTGCTCTACGGCTTCCGGGTGTCGGTACTGTTCGGCATGGCGCTGACCTTCATCGGCGTGGTGCTGGGTGTGGCCGCAGGTGCCGTGCAGGGCTACTTCGCCGGGCGCACCGACCTGATCACCCAGCGCCTGCTGGAAATCTGGGGCTCCATGCCGGAGCTCTACCTGCTGATCATCTTTTCCTCGATCTTCCAGCCCAGCCTGGGGCTGCTGCTGGTGTTGCTGTCGCTGTTCGGCTGGATGAGCCTGTCGGATTATGTGCGCGCCGATTTCCTGCGCAACCGCAATCTCGAATATGTGCAAGCTGCCCGCGCCCTGGGCTTGCCGGACCGCCTGATCATCTGGCGTCACGTCCTGCCCAATAGCATGACGACGGTGGTGACCTTCCTGCCCTTCCGCATGAGCGCGGCCATCCTGGCACTGACCAGCCTGGACTTCCTCGGCCTGGGCGTGCCACCTTCCACACCCAGCCTGGGCGAGCTGCTGGCGCAGGGCAAGAACAATCTCGATGCGTGGTGGATCGCGCTGTCCACCTTCGTGGTGCTGACCGTGACCCTGCTGCTGCTGACCAATATCGGCAATGCCCTGCGCAATGCCCTGGATGTGCGGAGGAAGGCATGAGCGGCCCCCTGCTGGAAGTGAAGGACCTGACGGTGCGCTTCGGCGACGCCGTGGTGGTGGACCGCGTCAGTTTTTCCATTGCCCCTGGCGAGAAGTTCGCGCTGGTGGGGGAGTCGGGTTCCGGCAAGACCGTCTCCTCGCTGGCGGTGCTGCAACTGAACCAGGATGCGCGCTATGAGGGCAGCATCCTGCTCGACGGCCAGGACGTGCTGCAGAAGAGCGAGCGCCAGATGCAACAGGTGCGCGGCAACGATGTGGCGATGATCTTCCAGGAGCCGATGACGGCCCTGAACCCGCTCTTCACCATCGGCAACCAGATTGCCGAGGTGTTGATGCACCACGAAGCCATCGACGCCCGCGAGGCCGCCCGGCGTGCCGTAGCCTTGCTGGAAAAGACTGGCATCCCGGAGCCGGCGCGCCGGGCGCTGTCCTACCCGCACGAGCTCTCGGGCGGCCAGCGCCAGCGCGCCATGATCGCCATGGCCCTGGCCTGCAAGCCCAAGCTGCTCATTGCCGATGAACCGACCACGGCGCTGGATGTGACCATCCAGGTGCAGATCCTGGCCCTGCTGAACCAGTTGCAGCGCGAGGAAAACATGGCCGTGCTGATCATTTCGCACGACTTGAACCTGGTGCGCCATTTCGCCGACCGAGTGGGCGTGATGGAGAAAGGCAAACTGGTGGAAAGTGCCAGCGTGCCCGAACTGTTCGCCAACCCCCAGCAACCGTACACGCGCAAGCTGCTGCAAAGCCGGCCGCAGCGCAATGCCGCCGATGTCCCCGGGGACGCGCCGGTGGTGTTGCAGGCCGAGAAATTGCGCTGCACCTACCAGATCAAGCAGGGCTGGTTCGCCAAGCGCGCCTTCCATGCGGTCGACGGTATCGACCTGCAATTGCGGCGCGGCGAGACCCTCGGCATCGTCGGTGAATCCGGTTCCGGCAAGTCCACGCTGGGGATGGCCCTGCTGCGGCTGTCGCCGGCCAGCGTGGCGGGCAGCATCCGATTTGACGGCGTGCCCATCTCCGAGCGCAGCAGTCGCGACCTGCGGCCCTTGCGCGCGCGCATGCAGGTGGTGTTCCAGGACCCGTTCGCCTCGCTCTCGCCACGCCGTACCGTGGAGCAGATCGTCGGCGAAGGCCTGGCCCTGCATCATCCCGGCCAGAGCCTCGAACAGCAGCGCCAGGCGATCGTCGCCGCGCTGGAAGAGGTGGGCCTGACGGCGGCGGTGCTGGAACGTTATCCCCACGAATTCTCCGGCGGCCAGCGCCAGCGCATCGCCATTGCCCGCGCGCTGGTGCTGCAGCCGGAACTGCTGCTGCTGGATGAACCGACCTCGGCGCTGGATGTGACCGTGCAGCAGCAGGTCTTGCAATTGCTGGCCGACCTGCAGCGCCGACATGGCCTGGCCTATCTCTTCATCACCCATGATCTGGCGGTGGTGCAGGCCATGGCGCATCAGGTGATCGTGATGAAGGACGGCAAGGTGGTCGAGAGTGGTGATACCGCCGAGGTACTGCAACGACCGCAGCAGGAATACACGCGTCGCCTGGTGGCGGCCGCCACCTACGCCGAAGCGGCGGGCTGACGCGGCGATCACACCCCAAAAAAAGAAAACCCGAAGTCCGGATCAGCTCCGGGGCTTCGGGTTCATACGGACTACCGTTGTTTTTCTTTTCTCGTGCTTGAGGCGCGTTTTTGTTATGGGCGGTCAAGCCGCCCGGGTCTCCTCCGGCATCCTCCGGATTATTGCTTGCGTGCGCCGTTGCCCGAGGCCAGGGTGAGCGGCTTGCCGGCCACCTTGCGGGCTGGCGCCGGCGCGGCCTTGCGTACCGGTGCCTTGGCGGCAGCGACCTGGCGGCGCACCGGTGCAGCACGATGATTGGCGGCGACCCGTGTGGGCGCGGCATGCGCGGCCACATTGGGGACGTGCAACTGCAGGCTCTGGCCGGCGGCCAGGGTGTCGCGCTTCAAGCCATTCCATTCCTTGATCTGTGCCACGCTCACACGATAGCGACCGGCGATGCCGGCCAGGGTGTCGCGCTTGCCGGCCTTGACGTAGATGCGGCGGGTTTCCGGCGCATCCGGAGCAATGGCCAGGCGGGCGTTGTCGGCGATTTCCGGGGTCAGGTCGGTATCGAGCGCAGCGGTTTCCTCGGTCTTGGGCACGAGGATGGTGGAGCCGGCCTTGAGAACCATGCGCGGCGGAATCTGGTTGACGCTGCGGATCACTTCAGGGGTCGTGCCGAACTTGCTGGCGATGGTCTCGATGCGCTCGCGGGCGCTGGAGACGGTGTGTGCGGTCCAGGTCGAGAAGGCCTGGGTCCACTTGGACATGTTGGCCTTGAACTTCTCGGCATTGCTTTCCGGCAGGAGGATCTTGGTGTCTTCGCCGCCGATGATGACCGGGCGGTTGAACTGCGGATTGAGCGCCTTGAATTCGTCCAGCGACAGCTCGGCCAGTTGCGCTGCAACCTTGACGTCGATGTTGCGGGTCTTGCCGATGGTCACGAAGTAGGGCTGGTTATCGACCTTGGGCAGGGCGATGTCGAAGCTGGCCGGGTTGGCGATGATGTTCTTGACCGCCTGCAGCTTGGGCACGTAGTTGCGGGTCTCATTGGGCATCTGCGCCGACAGTGTGTTGAAGTCGATCGGCAGGCCGGCGGCCAGGTTGCGGTTCACGGCGCGCTGCACCGAGCCTTCGCCCCAGTTATAGGCGGCCAGCGCCAGTTGCCAGTCGCCAAACATGCCGTAGAGCTTCTGCAGGTAGGTCAGCGCTGCATCGGTCGAGGCCAGCACGTCGCGGCGCTCGTCGGTGAACATGTTCTGCTTGAGGTTGTAGTCGCGCCCGGTGGAGGGGATGAACTGCCACATGCCGGCCGCCTTGGCGGTAGACAATGCCTCCGGATTGAAGGCCGATTCGATGAAGGGCAGCAGCGCCAGTTCGGTTGGCATGCCGCGCTTTTCCAGCTCCTGCACCACATGGAACAGATAGCGAGAAGCGCGCACCGTGGTGCGCTGGATGTAGTCGGGACGGGAGCTGTACCACTGGGTCTGGCTCTCCACCAGTGCATTGTCCAGATCAGGAATCCCGAAGCCCTTGCGAATGCGTGTCCAGATGTCGATGTCGTTCATCCCCGGCAGGGCATTGCCGGCCAGTTCGGGATTGATCGCATTGAAGGGAGCGGGGTAGATCGAGATATCGTTGGCGTAGGAGAGCAGCGGGGTGCCAGCGCAGAACAGGGCGGCAATGGCAAGTTGTTTCAAAGTACGCTGCATGTGGGCGATATCCTGTGCCAGAGGCAAAAGTTTGCGTGCGGCGCTTCCGTTGCAGAGCTGTGATTGAAGCTCGACACCTCCTGCCGGCGGGATCCGGATCAGTCCGATCACGGTCGCGTGCAGGTTGACGGTAATGCAAGGTCGGAAGCTGCGAGTTTCCCCGGCGTGGTGCAGGGAGGACACCGGTTCGTAAAAAATCGTAAAAACGCTGGTGCCCAAATTGGGGAATTGGAGGAGTGTACGGAAGACCCTTTTTCGCAGTCAAGTAAAAATTGGTCCCTGTTACAAAGCCAAGTCCTTGATTTGCAGGGAATTGCGCCCTAATTTTCCCCCAACGTCGGTCTATCTGTAGGTATTTTTCCATTCGCGCAGCGCTGCAAAGCTGCTAACTTCGTCCAACTGCGCCAAACGGCCCGCCTTCTGCAAGGAATGCTGGATTTCCGGCGAGCTCGCCCGCAGGAAAGGATTGGTCTCGCGCTCCAGCCCGATGGTGCTGGGCACGGTAGGCAGACCTTGCTCACGGCGGGCGCGCTCGCGCACGATGCGGGCCGCCAGCTCGGCATTGCCCGGTTCCACCTCGGCGGCGAACTTCAGGTTCGACAGGGTGTACTCGTGGGCGCAGTAGACCTGGGTGGCGGCGGGCAGGTCGGCCAGTTTCCCGAGAGAATCCAGCATCTGCTGCGGACTGCCCTCGAACAGCCGGCCGCATCCCCCGGCAAAGAGCGTATCGCCACAGAAGAGCATCTGCTGCTGCGCGGTGTAGTAGGCGATGTGACCCAGGGTATGACCCGGCACCTCGATGACCTCCAGTTGCAAGCCCAGTGCGGCGATGTTGATCTGTTCGTTCCCGTGCAGCGGGACGGTGATCCCCTTGATGCGGGATTGTTCACGTGCTGGACCATAAACCGGAACGACAGGGAAGTCGTCACTCACCGCCTGCCTCGCCAGCTCGACCACGCCGCCGACATGGTCAGCATGGTGATGAGTCAGTAGAATAGCGGCCAACGTCAGGCCTTCGGCCTGCAATGCGGCCAGTACGGGCGTGGCATCGCCGGGATCGACCACGGCGGCGTAGCGCCCGTCGTGGATGATCCACAGGTAGTTGTCGTCGAACGCCGGTACGGCCAGGACGTCCAATGAAGTTTTCTGATCTGCTTGAGCTGGCTTGGCTGGCTGGGTCATGAGGCGCGAAAGAAGAGATGGCTGACAAGGCTGAACATGCCCACAATGCTGGCAATCCCGAAATTATAGACCTGGCCACCTGGTTGCAGACGCCCATCGGCAATTACCTGCGCCAGTGGGAGCAGCACCATCTCAATGCCTTGACGGCCGACATCTTCGGTTTCAACGCGGTGCAGATCGGCTCTCCGCAGATCCACGCCCTGCAGGCCAACCGCATGCCGTATCGCTGGCTGGCCGACAAGCACATGCCGGTGGAAGGTCAATCCGAGCTGGAAGTGCCGCAGGTCGTCACACCCGACTTCGGCGAACTGCCCTTCGCCAGCCAGAGCCTGGACCTGGTGGTGCTGCCGCACGTACTGGAGTTCGCCGCCGAGCCGCACCAGGTGTTGCGCGAGGTAGAGCGTGTGCTGATTCCGGAAGGGCAGGTCATCATCTGCGGCTTCAACCCCAGCAGCCTGTGGGGCATGCGCCAGGCAGCGGGGCGCCTGACCGGCGCGCACTTCCTGCCGCAGGACGGCG
Source organism: Herbaspirillum sp. VT-16-41 (assembly GCF_001994935.1). Classification (NCBI taxonomy): domain Bacteria; kingdom Pseudomonadati; phylum Pseudomonadota; class Betaproteobacteria; order Burkholderiales; family Oxalobacteraceae; genus Herbaspirillum; species Herbaspirillum sp. VT-16-41. The sequence goes on along the minus strand of NZ_MUXB01000168.1, from coordinate 102,736 downwards.
AATTCATCCGCCTGCCGCGCCTGAAGGACTGGCTCAAGCTGCTGAACATGGAAGTCAACCGCGGCCACTTCGGTTGCTACGCCCCGCCTTGCGAGACCAGCCAGTGGCTGGACCGCTTCGGTTTCATGGAAAAGGCGGGTGACCGCTGGTGGCCCTACTTCGGTGCGGTCTATATCGTGCAGGCGATCAAGCGCGTCCCCGGCATGCGCCTGATCGGCCCGGCCCTGCAGCGGCAGAAACTGAAGGCGCCGCGTGGCGTGCCGGTGACCAATCGCATTCACAAGACTGACTGACACCGACAAAACCGGCTGGTGCTGCGCGATCAGGTATCATCGCGACCCGCCCACCCGAGCAAATAGATGGAAGAGCATGGACAAAGTAGAGATTTATTCCGATGGCGCCTGCAAGGGCAATCCTGGTCGTGGTGGCTGGGGCGCGTTGCTGGTGGCTGGTGGACAGGAGAAGGAAATCTTTGGTGGCGAGCCCAACACCACCAATAACCGCATGGAGCTGATGGCGGTGATCCAGGCGCTCAATGCCTTGAAGCGCCCCTGCGAAGTCGTGGTGCATACCGACAGCCAGTACGTGCAGAAGGGTATCAGTGAATGGATCCACGGCTGGAAGGCACGCGGCTGGAAGACCGCCAGCAAGGAACCGGTCAAGAACGCCGACCTGTGGCAGGCGCTGGACGCCGCCCAGCAGCAGCACCAGGTGGAATGGCGCTGGGTACGCGGCCACAACGGCCACGCCGGCAATGAGCGCGCCGACCAGCTGGCCAACCGCGGTGTGGACAGCATCCGGTAGGCGACCCTCCTTCGATTTTCAGTACACTCGTATCAGCATCAACACCAGCAGGAGCAAGCATGCGTCAGATCATTCTCGATACCGAAACCACGGGCCTTTCGCCGCGCAACGGCAACCGCATCCTGGAAATCGGTTGCGTGGAAGTGCTCAACCGTCAGTTGTCGGGCAAGAACCTGCACTTCTACATCAACCCCGAGCGTGACTCCGAAGAAGGTGCGCTGGCCGTCCACGGCCTGACCACCGAATTCCTGGCCGACAAGCCGACCTTCAAGCAGATCGCCGCCGAGTTCCTGGACTATGTGCGCGGCGCCCAGATCATCATCCACAACGCTCCCTTCGACGTCGGCTTCCTGGATGCCGAACTGGCCCTGCTGGGCTTGCCGCCCTTCAAGGAGCACATCGCCGACGTGGTGGACTCGCTGCAGATGGCCAAGGAGCTGCACCCTGGTCGTCGTAATTCGCTCGATGCGCTGTGTGACCGTTATGGCATTTCCAACGCTCACCGCGTTCTGCACGGCGCCTTGCTGGATGCGGAACTGCTGGCCGAGGTCTATCTCTCCATGACGCGAGGCCAGAACTCGCTGACCATGGACCTTGGCACGGAGGAAGAAGTCAGCGCCGGTGACGGCAAGCTGGAACTGGCCCCGCTGTCCGAGGTGATCGTGCTGGCCGCCAGCGAAGACGAACTGGCCCTGCACGAAGATGTGCTCAATCAGCTGGACAAGGAAGCCCGCGGCAGTTGCGTCTGGCGCTTCGAACCGCCGCCACCCGAGGCCGCCGCCGAAGCCGCCTGAGCCGGCGAAGCTGGCCACAGAATGTGGCCGGACTGCCTGCAGGATTTTGCATGGCGATAAAAATGAAGAATTATTTACCAAGCGCTTGCGCACCGTGAAAAAGATTGGCATAATCTTGTCTCTCGATTGGCGCTGCAGTAAAAAGCCGGTCAGGTACGGAAGGTTAGCTCAGTGGTAGAGCACTGCATTCACACTGCAGGGGTCGCAAGTTCAAACCTTGCACTTTCCACCAAATTCAGAAAAGCCCGCCTAGTGCGGGCTTTTCGCTTTCCTGCTTCCGTTTTCCATTTTCCCTTCATCGCCCCCATTCGCTATCCGTTAAGCTAGCGGGCATTCGGAAAGTACAAGGAAACGAACCCTCATGCACGACATCATCTGCCCCCACTGCGGAAAAGCCTTCAAGATCGACGAAGCCGGTTATGCCGACATCCTGAAGCAGGTTCGTGACAGCGCCTTCGAGCAGCAATTGCATGAACGTCTGGAACTGGCCGAGCAGGACAAGCGCAACGCCATTGAACTGGCCCGCGCCCGGGCCGAGGGCGAGCTGCAGAAGGCCGCCGCCGCCCGTGATGCCGAAATCCAGGAATTGAAGGCTCGCCTGGAGGCCGGCGAGCTTGCCCAGAAGATGGCTGTGGCCGAGGCCATGGCCAATGTAGAAAGAGAACGTGACCGGCTGGCCCATGACCTGGAGCAGGCGAAAAAGGAAAAGCTGTCCGACCTGCAACTGGCCGAGGCCCGCCTGGCCCAGCAACTGCAGCAGACCGTCAGCGAAAAGGATGCCGAGATCCAGGCGCTCAAAGCCAGGATGGAATCCATTGCCATCACCCAGAAACTGGCCGTCAACGAAGCGGTCGGCGTGGTGGAAAAAGAGCGTGATGAACTCAAGAGCAGCCTGGTGCGCGCCGAACTGGAAAAGCAGCTGGCCGAGAAATCACTGAAGGACAAATACGAAACTCAGATCAAGGACCGCGAAGACATGATCGAGCGCCTGCGTGACATGAAGGCGCGGCTCTCCACCAAGATGGTCGGCGAAACCCTGGAGCAGCACTGCGAGACCGAGTTCAATCGTATCCGTGCCACTGCCTTCCCGCGCGCCTACTTCGAGAAGGACAACGATGCCCGCAGCGGCAGCAAGGGCGACTACATCTTCCGCGATACGGACGAGGCGGGTACCGAGATCGTCTCCATCATGTTCGAGATGAAGAACGAGAGCGATCGTACCGCCACCAAGAACCGCAACGAAGACTTCCTCAAGGAACTGGACAAGGACCGCCAGGAAAAAGGCTGCGAATACGCCGTCCTGGTCTCGCTGCTGGAACCTGAGAGCGAGCTGTACAACACCGGCATCGTCGATGTCTTCCACCGCTACCCGAAGATGTACGTGGTCCGCCCGCAGTTCTTCATTCCCATCATCACCCTGCTCAGGAATGCTGCACTCAATTCCTTGAAGTACAAGACCGAGCTGGCGCTGGTGAAGGCGCAGAACATCGACATTACCAACTTCGAATCCGAACTCGATACCTTCAAGGCCGCCTTCGCCAAGAACTACGACCTGGCGTCGCGCCGCTTCCAGACCGCGATAGAGGAAATCGACAAGTCCATCGACCATCTGCAGAAGACCAAGGAAGCCCTGCTCGGCACCGACCGCAACCTGCGCTTGGCCAACGACAAGGCGCAGGATGTCACGATCAAGCGGCTCACGCGGGGTAATCCGACCATGGCAGGGAAGTTTGCGGATCTGAAAAAGGACGGCTCCGATAGTGAGCAGTGATGCCTAGGAGCGGATCTTCGCCTCTACTTGCTGGCATGCCTAAGTTCGCACTGCCGTGAAGGTAGAAAATGCATCCCGCAACGCTGCATACAGACTCCGATACTGCTGCAATCTATGGGCTATCTGGGTCTGTTTTGTGAGGTCGGGTTGATACACTTCCAGAATCTCCGGCGCCACGCAGACTTTCGCCACATCCTCCCCCCTATGCGCCAGGCGCCCCAAGCGCGCTGCCCCCAGTGCTGCGCCGACTTCCGCCCCCGCATGTCGCCGCAAGGGAATCCCCAGCGCCGTGGCACACAACTCCCCCCAGAATGCACTGCGCGATCCGCCGCCGACGAGGGCGGCGCTCTGCAGCACGGTACCCGCCGCCTGCAGCGCTGCATAACCATCCGCCATGGCAAAGGCCACACCCTCCATCACGGCATAGGCCAGGTGGGCGGCGTCGTGCGCCGGTGTCATGCCGAACAGCACTCCCTTGGCATTGGCATCGTTGTGCGGGGTGCGTTCGCCGTTCAGATAGGGCAGGAAGATCGGCGCCTGTGCCTGTTGCGTCGCGCTCAGGTGTTCGGCACCGGCGACCAGTTCGGCCACCTCGCGACCGACCACGCCGGACAGCCAATGCAGGCTGGCAGCGGCTGACAGGATCACGCTCATCTGGTGCCATTGCCCGGGCAGGCAGTGGCAGAAGGCATGCACGCCCTGTTGCGGGTTGGGGGCGTGCCGCGCGGTGGCGGCAAACAGGACGCCCGAACTACCCAGCGAGAGGAAGGCGTCGCCCGCCTGGATCACGCCGATGCCCACGGCGCTGGCGGCATTGTCACCGGCGCCGCCGGCCACCACCACCGGGCCGTCGATGCCCCATTCGCGGCGCAATTCCTCGCGTAGCTGGCCGGCCACGGCGCTGCCTTCCACCAGGCGCGGCATGTGGCTGCGGTCCAGTCCGGTGGCGGCGAGCATGCGCTCGGACCAGTCGCGTCGCGCCACGTCCAGCCAGAGCGTGCCGGCCGCGTCCGACATCTCGGAGACAAACTCGCCGGTCAGCTTCCAGCCCAGGTAATCCTTGGGCAGCAAGACCTTGTCGATGGCACGGTAGACCGCCGGTTCGTACTTCGACAGCCACAGCAGCTTGGGCGCGGTAAAGCCGGGCATGGCGCGATTGCCGGTGATGAGGGCGGCGTCTGGCACCAGTGCTTCCAGCTCCACGCACTCGGCGTGGGCGCGCATGTCGTTCCACAGGATGGCCGGGCGCAGGACGTTGCCGTTGCGGTCCAGCAGGGTGGCGCCATGCATCTGGCCGGAGATGCCGATGCCGCGCAGCGCCGAGAAGGCCTGCGCGGCATCGGTGCGCAGCGCGGCGATGGCGTCCTGCGTGGCGTTCCACCACGATTGCGGCGCCTGTTCTGACCACAGCGGGTGCGGGTTGTCCACGCGCAGCCTGGCGCCGGTGGTGGCGATGACGCGGGAGTCGTCGTCGGTGAGGACGAGCTTCACTTCGGAAGTGCCGAGGTCGATGCCCAGATAGCTCAAATCAATTTCCTTTGCTTGCGGAGTAGGGGTCAGGCCACTGCCCGGACGTCGTCATTGAGCCGGTGCAGCGAGCGGAAACGCGAGGGCGGCATGCCCTTGCAGGCCAGGAACTGGCGATTGAAATTGGATAGGTTGTTGAAGCCCACCCGGTAGCACACCTCGGTCACGCTCAGTTCGGTACACATCAGCAGTTCGCAGGCTTCGTTCAGGCGCAGGCCGTTCTGGTACTGGATGAAGGTGCAGCCTGTATGGCGCTTGAAGAAGCGGGTAAAACTGCTCACGCTCATGCCGGCCAGCTCGGCCACATCTGTCTCGCGCAGGTTGCCGCCCAGATTCTGGCGGATATAGGACAACACCTGGTTGATGGTGGACGACATGTGGCGCTGGGCATTGAGGTCGTAACCCGGGCCGGCCAGCGGCCTGCGCTCGGGGCAGGACGCCAGTTGTTCCAGCACCGACATCATCAGCACCACGCGTCGTGCACCACTGGCCTGTGCCAGTTCCTGCATCAGCGGCGTGATCGATATCCCCAACGCATCGGGAAACTGCAGACCACGCGCTGCGCCATCGAGCAGTTCCTGCAAGGGGGCCAGTTCGGGAATGGCGCCCACCATGCGCTCGACGAAGGGGCGCGAGAACTGCAGCACCAGATCGCGCCCCGCCAGGTGCTGATCCGGCCCCAGGTTGCTGACCCAGTTGTGCGGCAGGTTGGGGCCGGTCAGCACCAGGTTGCCGGGGCCGAAATCGTCGATGCAATCGCCCACGAAGAACTTGCCGCTGGAGGCGGTGATGACGTGGATTTCATATTCGGGATGGAAGTGCCATTTGGCCACCGTGTGCGGGTAGTCATGCACCCAGGCCCTGAACGATTCGTCCTGGCGGGTATGCACCAGTTCCAGATCCGGACTCATGCTTGGTCTCCTTGCCATGCGGGCCGTCGTCATGCCAGGGGGCCGGCAGGGTGCCCTCGGGCAGCGACAGGTTCTCTCCGCTTGCTACATCGAACACATGCAGGTCATGCTGATCGAAGGCCAGTGTCAGCGGCGCGCCCGTTTGCGGCAGGCGCTCGGCAGGGACCAGTGCGGTCAGCGTCTCTTCGCCGCAGCGGGTGGTCAGCAGTGCGTCGGCACCGAGAATCTCGACCAGTTCCACGCTGACCGGGCAGGTCAGGCTGGCGGCTGTGTCCCGCTGGCCGGCAATGCGGACGTAGTCGGGACGTATCGCCAACTTTACCGCCATTCCATGGCGCAGGCGTGAAAACCTTTCACCTTTGAGTGTCCAGCGCTGACGGGCTGTGTCGATGACCACGTCCTGATCTTGTCTCTGCACCACGCCCGAGAGGAAGTTCATCGCCGGAGTGCCGATGAAGCCGGCCGCAAACAGGTTGCGCGGGTAGCGGTAGAGCTCGGCCGGGCTGCCGGCCTGGACGATGCGGCCCTCCTGCATCAGGACCACGCGATCGGCCAGGGTCATCGCCTCCAGCTGGTCGTGGGTGACGTAGACAGTGGTGGTGCGCAGGCGCTGGTGCAGGCGCTTGATGTCGCCGCGCAACTGGGCACGCAGCTTGGCATCCAGGTTCGACAGCGGTTCGTCGAACAGGAACACCGAGGGCGTCTTGATGATCGCTCGGGCAATCGCAGCGCGCTGCTGCTGGCCGCCGGACATGGCGCGCGGCTTGCGTTCCAGCAGGGTGTCCAGGTTCAGCATGGCGGCCACCTCGCGCACCCGGCGGTCGATCTCGGCGGCCGGTCGCTTGAGCCGCCGCAGGCCGAAGGCGATGTTGTCGTAGACATTCATGTGCGGGTAGAGCGCATAGTTCTGGAACACCATGGCCACGTTGCGATCCCGCGCCGGCAGCGCGTTGACTACCTGGCCGCCGATGGCGAGGGTGCCGCCGGAGATGTCTTCCAGGCCGGCGATCATGCGCAGCATGGTGGATTTGCCGCAGCCGGAAGGGCCTAGCAGGACCACGAATTCACCGTCGCCGATATGCAGGTCCAGCGGGTGCAGCACCGGCGGGCCACCGGCATAGTGCTTGGCCAGTCCCTGGCAGTGGATGTCAGCCATGGTCAGCCTTCCATCTCGATCTGGATCTTGACGTCCTGGGGACGTCCGCTGGCGGCTTCCTCGAAGGCGCGGATGCTTTGCGAGAAGGGGAATTTGCGTGAAATAAAAGGCTTCACATTGATCATGCCGGAGCTGATCAATGCCAGCGCCCTGGGGAAGATATTGGCATAGCGGAAGACCGATTCCAGCCGCACTTCCTTGGTCTGCATGGCCACCACGTCCAGCGCCACCGGTTCCGGCGGCATGCCCACCAGCACCGCGCAGCCGCCCGGGCAGACCAGGTCCATCAGGCTCTGATAGACTCCGCCATGGCCGGAGGCCTCGAACACCACATCCGCGCCCCAGTCGCCGGTGAGCTGGCGCACTACGTCCACCAGCGAATGTTGCGACACATCGACCGTGGTGACGGCACGGTTGCCGGCGAAGTGCGCCAGTTTCTCCGCCACCACGTCGGCCAGGATCACCCGCGCCGCGCCGCCGGCCAGGGCAGCCAGGGCCGTCATCGCACCGATGGTGCCGGCGCCGATCACCACGGCGGTGTCGCCCGGTTTCATGCGCGCCTTGGTAGCGGCTTGCAGACCGATGGACAGCGGTTCGACGATGGCGCCCTCGGCGAAGCTGACATTGTCCGGCAGGCGATAGGTGAAGGCGGCGGGATGCACCACGCTACCGGTCAGGCAGCCATGGATCGGCGGCGTGGCCCAGAAGCGTACCGCCGGGTCGAGGTTGTACAGGCCGCGCAGCGTGGCCGGCGAATCCAGGCGCGGGATGCCCGGCTCCATGCAGACGCGGTCGCCCACCTTCAAATGGGTGACCTCGGCCCCGACCTCGGCTACCGTGCCGGAGGCTTCATGGCCCAGCACCATCGGCGCTTCCACCTTGAAGGGGCCGATGCTGCCGTGGGTGTAGTAATGCAGGTCGCTGCCGCAGATGCCCACGGTATGGATGCGGATGCGTACATCCTGCGGTCCCACCTGTTGCGGCAGGTCGATTTCGCGCAGCTTCAGTTCGCGGGTGGCTTCGAGTACGAGGGCTTGCATGGGGTCTCCTATTTTGCTTTGAGCATGGAATTCAACAGCCGGCTCAATACGCCGACGAAGATCAGGGGCGGTAGCGCCAGCAGCACGGTAGAGGCATTGATCACGCCCCACGGCACTTCCTGGCCCATCGAGGTAAAGGCCGAGGCCACCACCGGCAGGGTGGCGCTGGCCGACGAGGTCAGGGCCAGGGCGATCATCAGCTCGTTCCAGACCAGCACGAAGCTGAAGATGATCCCGCCCAGCAGGGTGCCGGCGCAATTGGGCAGGGCGATCTTCCAGAACACGGCATAGGGGCCGTAGCCGTCGAGGGTGGCGGCTTCCTCGATCTCGCGCGGCATGCGCTGGAACACCGGGATCGACAGCCAGGTGATGGTCGAGAGCGTGGTCAGCAGATAGGTCACGATCATCGAGAAGCGCGTGTCGTACAGACCCAGGTCGACCCAGATCGCAATGAGCGGGATGGCCACCGCCACTGGCGGCAGGAAGCGCAGCGACAGCAGGAAGAACTGGATATCGCGCTTGCCCGGCACGTGATAGCGGGCAATCACATAGGCCGCCGGTACGCCCATGAGCGTGCCCAGCAGTACCGCGCTGCCGACGATGACGGCGCTGTTGGTCAGGCCGGTCAACACTTCCGGGCTGCCGATGACCTGCTGGTAATTCTCCAGCGTGGGCGTAAAGAGGAAGCGCGGCGTGGGTGTGACGATGTCCAGCAGCGTCTTGAGCGAATTGAGCAGCGCCCACAGCAGCGGGAACAGCGCCACCAACACCAGCAGGATACCTACGCCCCAGACGGCGCAGCGTGCGATCAGTCTTCCCATTTGCTCACCCGCTTCCAGATCAGGGTAAAGATCAGCGTGGTCGCCACCATCATCAGTACTGCCATGGTGGAGGCATACGAGACCTTGCCGGACAGCCCGATCCCTTGCGCATAGGCATACATGTCCAGCGTCTCGGTGGTGACGCCGGGGCCGCCCTTGGTCATCACGTAGATCAGGTCGAAGGAACGCAGCGACTCCACCATCTTGATGAAGACCAGGCTCATCAGTGGGGCCTTCAGCATCGGCAGGGCAATGTAGGCGTACACCTGCCAGGTGCGGGCATAGTCCAACCTGGCCGCTTCCAGTGGTTCAGGGGGGAGCGTTTCCAGCAGCTTCAACACGATCACGGCGAAGAACAGGCCCCATTGCCAGATATCGACCAGCGCCACGGCGTACAGCGCCATCACCGGGTCGGACAGGAAGGCCGTGTCATGGATGCCCACCAGTCCCAGCAGCCAGCCCAGGATGCCGGTCAGCGGCGAATACATGAACTTCCAGATAAAGGCCGCCGACACCCGGGGCAGCAGTACCGGCGTGATCAGCAGCACGCACATGGCGTGCCGCCACTTGCCGTGGACGTTTTCGAAGAGATAGATGGCGATGAGCACACCCGCCACCACGGCGCCGAGCACGGTCACCACTTCCCAGATCGCCGAGACTTCGATGGCGTTGAGGAAGCGCCGGTCCGACAGCAGCCTTTCCACATTGCGCAGCCAGACATAGTCGCTGTCGGGATAGCGCAGCACGCGGTTCTTCAGGGCCAGATTGATGGCCGCCACCGTCGGCACCAGGCCCAGCACCAGCATCACCAGCAGCGAGGGCCCCAGGAACAGGTAGGGTAGCGAGGTCTTTCCACGATTGAACATGCAGGACTCCGGAAGCCGCCGCGACCCAAGGATAGGGCCTCGGCGGTGACTTCTTCTAAGCGAGGCGTAGCGTCGGCGCCACGCCAGTACGTTCCGATTCCTTGGCGACCGTTCGTCCTGAGTAGGCCCGCAGGGCCGTATCGAAGGCGCGCGGTGTCTGCGCCAGTCGTGCAAGTTCAGCAAAGAACCGGCGACAAGTACAGTTGCGCCTTCGATACGCGGCCATGCCGCTACTCAGTCCGAACGGTGCTCGGGGTGGGATCGAGGTTTGGCTTGCCGCTATTTGCGCGCATGTTCCATGGCATCCTGCGCATATTGCGCAGCATCGTTGAGCGCGCGAGGAATGTCCTTCTGCGTGCCGGTGAACACTTCCTCCAGCGCCACGCCCAGGTTGTCGCCGATGTCCGGCCATTGCGGGCTGGGCCAAATGGTCAGCTTGGAGACCGGGGTGGTGTCCTTCAGACCGGCCAGGATCTGCGGCTTGACGTTCTTCTGGAAGTAGTCGCTCTGGACGGTGCTGTTGCGGTTGTAGTCACTGAAGACCTTTTCGCGCAGGCGGGCCTGTTCCTGTTCCTTGCCGGTGGCGAAGGCGATGAACTTGCCGGCTGCCTGGCGCGTGCATTCATCCTTGGCGCCGACGGCCGAGATGGCCAGGCCGTGGCCATAGGCGGCAGAGGGCAGGGGAGCAGGCGGACGGGCGTAACCTACCTTGTCGGCCACGCTGGACTTGCTGCTGTCTTCCATCCAGTCGGCAAAGGGCGTGGACTCGATCATGAAGGCCACCTTGCCGGAGCGGAAGGCTTCCAGCGCGTTGCTCCAGTCGTAGGTGGCCGCGCCCGGTGGCGCGTACTTGAAGAGTTCGGCATAGAGCTGCGTGGCCTTCACTGCCGCTGGCGAATTGAAGGCCGGCTGGTTGTTCTTGTCGGTCCAGCTGCCGCCCTGGGCCAGCATGAAAGGCGCCCAGCGCCACACGTTCATGCCCGAGCCGCGCTGGCCGCGTGCCACCCAGCCATAGACATTGGGCGGGGAATGCAGCTTCTTGATGTCGGCCACCAGTTCGTCCAGCGTGCGCGGTACCGGCAGGCCGGCCTTCTCCAGCAGGTCGCGGCGATAGAAGAGGAAGTCCGAGCCGCCGATCAGCGGCGCGAAGTAGGCCACATCCTTGTAGCTGGCCACGGCACGGCGGCCGGGCAGGAAGTCGTCATAGTCGGCTTCCTTGGGGAAATACTTCAGCAGCGGCACGATCCACCCGGCCGAGGCGAATTCGGCCACGTTGGCCTCATCGACGTAGTAGACCTGATACGAACCGGCCTTGGTAGAGGCATCCAGGCGCGACTTGGCGCGACGGTCGTTCTCGCCGAAGTAGCTGATCTCGACGCGGGTACCGCTGCGCTTCTGGTAATCGGCCAGCGATTTTTCCATCACGGTCAGTCCCAGACTCTTCTGGGCCAGCACCTTCAGCACGGGGACGTTGCAGGACTGCGCCGATACCGACAGCGGCAGCGCAGCACCAAGGACGGCGCACGCAGCGCCCAAGTAGAACCTGTTCACGATTTGTCTCCTGATATTTTTTATCGATCACCTGTCACGTGTCTCGGCGTGCGCGCAACCGCATCGGGGAACATAGCGCAGTGCGAACACAGCCTGTCTGACGGCCAGGCCAAGAGTACGAGCCCAGGGCGCGGCGCTCCACGCCAAAAGCGTGAAGGCCGGTGATACTTTTTGCTCAGGTTTTATGTGCGCTGCAGGATTTTGTATTGCCGCTGGCGCGCCTAGGACGCAGTGGGCGGGGCAGCCACGGCCGGCAGGCTGACCACCACCACCAGACCGGTGCCGATGGCCGGCACTTCCAGCCGTATCGCGCCCTGCGAGGCCTGCACGATCTCGCGCACGATGGCCAGGCCCAGGCCGGAGCCTGGCTGGTCCGGGCGGGCATTGCGATAGAAGCGTTCAAACACGCGCTCGCGCACTTCAGCCGGGATGCCGGGACCATTGTCGGTCACCGTGACGATGACCTCCTTGCGCCTGTGCTCCAGCCCCACGGTGACCTTGCCGCCCTCCGGGGTGTAGCGCAGGGCATTGTCGATCAGATTCATCAGCATGCCGCCCAGCTGGGCTTCGTTGCCGGTGACCATGGCACGCTCCAGGGTGGTCTCCAGGCCGAGGTCGATGTTCTTTTTCAGGGCCAGTCCGGCCAGTTCTTCCAGTACCGTTGCCGCCACCGACAGCAGGTCCACCGGCCCGCGCGGGAAGGCGCTGCCGTTGGAGGCTTCGGCCTGCGACAGCAACAGCAGCTTGTTGGTCAGGTCGGTCATGCTGCGACTGCCCTCCTGCAGCGAGGCCAGCACCTGGGCCACCCGCTGCGGATCGTCGAGCTGGCGGGCGAACTGGATCTGCGAGTCGATCACCGCCAGGGGCGTACGCAACTGGTGCGCGGCATCGGCCACAAAGCGCTTCTGCACCGTGACCTGGGCATTGAGGCGGAAGATGTACTGGTTGATCGCCTCCACGATGGGCCGCAGTTCCTGCTGCAGGCCACCAGCCTGCAGGGGCGTGAGCGAATCGGGCTGGCGCGTGGCCAGCGCGTCCTTGAGCGCCAGGATAGGCCGCAATTCCATGGTCAGGCCCAACACCACCAGGCTGATGGCCAACAGCAGCAATACGATCTGGCGTCGCAGCGAGGCGTGCCACTGGTCGTCGATCATCTGCTGGCGCCCCTGCATGGTCTGGCCCACCGAGACCGCCACCATGCGCAGCGTCCCTTCGTCGAACAGGGCGCGGATATAGCTCACCACACGCAGCGGCCGCCCTTCGAAGGTGGTGGTCGTATAGACCGGGTAGAGCGCCGCAAAGTCGGGTTGGGCGGGGAAGTCGGGGCGGCCGGCCAGGAGCGTGTCGTCATCCATCAGTACCTGGTAATAGACCGCATCCTGCGCTGGCGAGGCGAACAGTTCCAGCGCCGCCGGTGGCACCGAGACCACCGGCGCGCCGTCGTTCCAGCCGACCTGGCCGGCCATCATGCGGGCCGAGGCCAGCAGGGCGCGATCCTGCACCAGGGTAGCGCTGGAGACGGCGTTGTCGTAGGCGTCGCTGGTGGACAGGCCCACATAGACCGCCATCGGGATCAGCAGCCACCACAGCAGCCGCAGGCGCAGGCTGTCAATCATCTTTCTGGCGCAACAGGTAGCCCAGCCCGCGCAGCGTCATGATGGCGGCCGAGGAATGTTCCAGCTTCTTGCGCAGGCGCGAGATGTAGATTTCGATGGCGTCCGCGCTGGGTTCTTCGGAGAGGCTGAAGACGCCCTTCATCAACGCCGTCTTGGAGACCGTCTTGCCCTGCTTGAGCATGAGCACTTCCAGCACGTCGTGCTCGCGCGCCGGCAGCGCCAGGGTGGTGCCGGCCACTGCGAACTGGCGCGTGTTGCTGTCGTAGACCAGGTCTCCACAGTGGATTTCGGCGGCCTTGTCGGGCGTCTGGCGGCGCACCAGTACCTTGATGCGGGCCACCAGTTCGCGGATCTCGAAGGGTTTGACCAGATAGTCGTCGGCCCCGGCGCCCAGGCATTCCACCTTTTCGTCGATGGAGCCGCTGGCGGTGAGGATCATCACCGGCACGCCGTTGTGACGCTCGCGCAGGCGGCGCAGCACGTTCTTGCCATGCATCTTGGGCAGCATCAGGTCCAGCAGCACGACATCGTAGTTCTCGTCGCGCAGCACCTGGTCGGCGATCTCGCCATCGGCGGCGATATCGACCTTGAACTTGTGTTCCTTGAGAATCTGCTCCAGCCAGTGGGCAAGCTGGGGATTGTCTTCGATCAGGAGCAATTTCATGCGGTAGTCTCGTGTTTCTTTGGCATCTTTTTTGTTGCGCTGCAAATAAAAAAGCCGTTTTTTGGAAAGCTGGATGAAGGTTTCGGCTTCTTAGAATAGGCCCGCAGATCAATAAAAAGTGAAGATGGCGACAGACCATCCCACCCATAATCAGGAGGCAATCATAATGCGTCACGCCGTTCGTGTGTTTTCGTCAGCCCGCGCCACCCCTTTACGCCGTACCCTCATCGCCGCTGGCGTCACCGCCATCACCGCCTGCGCCCTGACATTGGCCGCGCCACAGGCCCATGCCGCCGACAAGATCATCATCATGGTCGGCGGCATCAACAAGCTCATCTACCTGCCGCCCAAGCTGGCCGAAAGCCTGGGCTACTTCAAGGAAGCCGGCCTGGACGTGGAACTGCAGTCGCAGCCGGCCGGGGTCGATGCCGAGAACGAGCTGCTGGCCGGCGCCGTGCAGGCCGTGGTCGGCTACTACGACCACTCCATCGACCTGCAGAGCAAGGGCAAGGAAGTCACCTCCATCACCCAGTTGTTGCTGGTGCCGGGCGGCATGGAAATGGTGCGCGCCGACCTGGCCGACAGCGTACGCAGCATGGCCGACCTCAAGGGCAAGACCCTGGGCGTGACCGGGCTGGGCTCGTCTTCCAGCTTCCTGGCCCAGTACCTGGCCAGCCGCGCTGGCCTGAAGTCGGGTGACTACTCGATGCTGCCGGTCGGCGCCGGCAATACGCTCATCGCCGCCATGAAGCAAAAGCGCGTGGACGTGGCCTGGACCACCGAACCGACCACCTCCATCCTGCTGTCCACGGGCGCGGCCAAGGTGCTGGTGGACATGAGCAGTGTCGATGGCACCCGCGCCGCACTGGGCGGGCTCTATCCGGCTTCCAGCGTCTACGTGCATCGCTCCTGGATGAACAGCCACAAGGCCGAGTCGCAGAAGCTGGCCACCGCCTTCGTCAAGACCCTCAGGTACATCCAGACCCATTCGGCCGAAGAGATCGCCGACAAGATGCCCAAGGATTACTACGGCGGCAACAAGGCCATCTACGTGCAGGCTCTGAAGGCGTCGCTGCCCATGTACTCGCCCGACGGCAAGATGCCCGCCGGTGGCCCCGAACAGGTGTTGAAGGTGATGGCCGGCTTCAACCCCAACATCAAGGGCAAGAACATCGACCTGTCCAAGACCTATACCAACGAGTTCGTCGATCAGGTGAAGTAAGGCCTCCCTGCACGCACGCGCCGAACACCCTAGAATCCGCTGCATCCGCTGCATCCGCATCACCCCGATTCGACCAACAGGAGACATCGTGAACAAGAACATTCGCCAAACCTTGCTATCGCTGGCCGTGGCCGGCGCAACCCTGGCCGCTTTCCCCGGCCAGGCCTCGGCTGCTGCCAAGATCACCATCATGGTGGGCGGCATCAACAAGATGGTCTATCTGCCTGCCAAGCTGGCCGAGCAACTGGGCTACTTCAAGGAAGAGGGCCTGGACGTCGAGCTGCAGTCGCAGCCGGCCGGCGTCGACGCCGAGAACGAACTGCTGGCCGGTGCCGTGCAGGCCGTGGTCGGTTTCTACGACCACTCCATCGACCTGCAGACCAAGGGCAAGGAAATCACCGCCATCACCATCCTGGGCCAGGTGCCGGGTGAGGTGGAGCTGGTCTCCACCAAGGCCGCGCCGCACTTCCAGAGCATGGCCGATGCCAAGGGCAAGACCCTGGGTGTGACCGGGCTGGGCTCGTCCACCAACTTCCTGACCCAGTACCTGGCCTCGCGCCATGGCATCACCTCCAAGCAGTTCTCGGTGCTGCCGGTGGGCGCGGACAATACCTTCATCGCTGCCATGAAGCAGGGTCGCATTGATGCCGGCATGACCACCGAGCCGACCGCCTCGCAATTGCTGAAGACGGGTGACGCCCAGGTGCTGATCGACATGCGCACCGTGGAAGGCACGGTCAAGGCGCTGGGTGGCCTGTATCCGGCGTCCAGCGTCTATGTGCAGCGCAGCTGGCTCAACAGCCACAAGGACGATGCGCAGAAACTGGCGCGTGCCTTCGTCAAGACGCTCAAGTTCATCAACACCCACAGCGCCGAACAGATCGCCGACAAGATGCCCAAGGACTACTACGGCAACAACAAGCCGCTGTACGTGCAGGCCTTGAGCAACTCGCTGCCCATGTATTCGCAGGACGGCAAGATGCCCAAGGGCGGGCCGGAAACCGTGCTGGCGGTGCTCTCGGGATTCAATCCCAACGTCAAGGGCAAGCATGTGGACCTGTCCAAGACCTATACGGATGAATTGGTCGACACCGTGAAATAGGACCCCGTCCGATAGCCCCGGGACGGCGTTGTCGCCGGTCCCGCTTTCCGAACCATGCTTGACGCCATGATGCGAAATATCGCGTCAGGGCGGTACTCAACCTCCAGCCCCGAAAGAGCCATCCGATGAATGCGATCAACCAGCACGCCTTCACCCCCGCCGGCAACGCCGCCCAGGAAACGCCAGCCATCGAATTGCGCAACGTGACCTGCCGCTTCATCACTGCCGACGGCAAGGCTACCGTGGCCCTGCGCGACTTTTCCATGAGCGTGGCCCGGGGCGAATTCGTGGCCGTGGTCGGCCCCACCGGCTGCGGCAAGTCGACCACGCTGTCGCTGATCACGGGTCTGCTGAAGCCCACCATGGGCGAAGTGCGCGTGATGGGGCAGCCGGTCAACGGCATCGATCCGCGCATCGGTTTCGTGTTCCAGAACGATGCCGTCTTCCCCTGGCGCAGCGTGCGCGACAACGTCGCCGCCGGCCCCATGTTCCGTGGCCAGTCCAAGGCCCAGGCGCATGCGCTGGCCGATGAATGGATACGCCGCGTAGGCCTGGACAAGTTCGGCGACCACTATCCGCACCAGCTCTCCGGCGGCATGCGCAAGCGCGTGGCGCTGGCCCAGACCTTCATCAACAGCCCCGAAATCCTGCTGATGGACGAACCCTTCTCGGCCCTGGACATGCAGACCCGCACCCTGATGCAGGACGAACTGCTGCGCCTGTGGTCGGCCCATTCCGGCTCGGTGGTGTTCGTCACCCACGACCTGGAGGAAGCCATCGCCCTGGCCGACAAGGTCTATGTGCTGACCGCCCGCCCGGCGACCCTGAAGAGCGTCTATCCCATCGACCTGCCGCGTCCGCGGGTGATGGAAGAGGTGCGCTACGAGCAGCGCTTCATCGACATTTCGCGCCGCATCTGGGCCGATCTGCGCGAGGAAGTCCATATCGCCTGAGGGATCAGGCATCTGGCACCAGGTAGCCACCAGCGACCTTTCCCGACAACGAATCTGAATAACGAAATCCGACCACAGGTGAGCAACATGACACAAGCACAAGCAAGCCATTCCGCCGCGACGATGGATATCGCTGCCGTCGAAGCCGAGGCGCAGCGCAAGATTCGCGGCCGCCGCAACCTGGTCATCGGCCTGCGTATCGCCATCCTGGTGATCGTGCTGGGCGGCTGGGAAGTCTGCGCCCGCATCGGCTGGATCGATCCCTTCTTCTTTTCCCAACCTTCGCTGATCGTGATCCAGATCTATGACTGGATGGTTGAAGGCACTTCCCAGGGCTCGCTCTGGACCCAGGTACTGGTCACGCTGGAAGAAACGGTGCTGGGCTTCTTGATCGGCTCGGTGGCCGGCGTCATTGCCGGCATCGTGCTCGGTCGCAACAAGCTGCTCTCGGATGTGTTCAGCCTCTACATCCAGATCGCCAACTCGATTCCGCGCGTGGTGCTGGGTTCCATCTTCGTCATCGCCTTCGGCCTGGGCATGGCTTCCAAGGTGGCGCTGGCGGTGGTGATGGTGTTCTTCGTGGTGTTTGCCAACGCCTTCCAGGGCGTGCGCGAGGCGGACCGCTACATGATCGCCAATGCCCAGATCCTGGGTGCCTCGCGCCGCCAGGTGACCATGGCGGTGGTGATCCCTTCGGCGCTGTCGTGGATCCTGGCCAGCCTGCATGTGAGCTTCGGCTTTGCGCTGGTGGGTGCGGTGGTGGGAGAGTTCCTGGGTTCCAAGCAAGGCATCGGCCTGCTGATTTCCACCGCCCAGGGTGCCTTCAATGCCAGCGGCGTGTTCGCGGCCATGATCGTGCTGGCGGTAGTGGCGCTGGCGGCGGACTGGTTGCTGCACGCGGTGGAAAGGCGCCTGCTGAAGTGGCGTCCGCAGGCCTTCTGATGGGCCGGCCATAAAAGTCTTAGAATGATGAAGTGATGCGGGGACACGGTTTCGTGTCCCCGCCGCTTTTTGTCATTGCATTGTCCATTGTCCATCGTCCGTCGTCCGTCGTGTTGCCTTCTTCTTTCAGCCGCCTTCCACCATGTCCGCCGACCAGCCGCAACGCCTGAGCGAGTCTCCCGCCACTTCTTCCCTGAATGATCCCGGCAGTGATCCCCGTAGTGATCCGATCACCCAGCGCGCCTTGCTCTGGATCGTCGCCTCCGGCTTCTTCATGCAGACGCTGGACACCACCATCGTCAACACGGCCTTGCCGGCCATGGCGCGCAGCCTGGGTGAGCCGGTCCTGAACATGCACCCCGTGGTGGTGGCCTACACCCTGACGATGGCCTCGCTCACGCCCGCCTCGGGCTGGCTGGCCGACCGCTTCGGCACGCGCCGCATGTACTTCGCGGCGATCCTGCTGTTCGTGGTGGGTTCCATCCTGTGTGCCATGGCGCCCACCTTGCCCATGCTGCTGGCGGCGCGGGTAGTGCAGGGGCTGGGGGGCTCCATGCTGTTGCCGGTGGGGCGCCTGGCGGTGCTGCGGGCCGTGCCGGGGGCGCAGTACATCGCTGCGCTGGCCTCGATCTCGATTGCCGGGCAACTAGGGCCGGTGGTGGGGCCGGTACTGGGCGGCTGGCTGGTGCAAAGCCTGTCCTGGCACTGGATATTCCTGATCAATGTGCCCATCGGCGTAGTCGGGATGGCGGCGGTGCTGCGCTTCCTGCCCGACGACAGCCTGGCCGATACGCCGCGCTTCGACCTGCTGGGCTGTGCCTTGCTGTCGGCCTGCATGGTGGCGTTCTCGCTGGCGCTGGATGTGCCCTTCGATACGCAGCGCGGAGCCTGGAGTGCCGCCCTGTTCCTGCTGGCGGCGGCCACCGTGCTGGGCTACTGGTGGCATGCGCGCGGCCATGCGCGGCCGCTGTTCCGGCTGGGCCTGTTCGGTGAGCCCAATTTCAGCATCGGCCTGGCCGGCAATCTGGTCTGTCGCATCGGCTCATCGGCCGTGCCTTTCCTGTTGCCTTTGCTGCTGCAGGTGCGCTTGGGGTATTCGCCCCTGCATGCGGGCATGCTGCTGCTGCCGGCGGCCATCGCCGGCACCATCGCCAAGCCGTGGATCGCGCCGCTGGTCAAGCGCCATGGCTATGACCGCTTCCTGCTGGTCAATACCGCTATCGTGGGCGTGTCCATCGTGTCCTTCGCCCTGATCACGCCGGACTGGCCCGTGGTGGCGGCCATTGTGCAACTGGCCGTCTTCGGTGCATCGAACTCGATGCAGTTCGCGGCCATGAACAGCGTCACCCTCAAGGGCTTGCGCAAGGATGATGCGGGTAGCGGCAACAGTCTCTTTTCGATGGTGCAGATGCTGGCCATCGGTCTGGGCGTGACCATCGGCGGCACCATGGTCAATGCCTTCAAGAGCCCCGAGGGGGCGGCCACCAATGCCAGCTTCCAGATCACCTTCGTGATCGTGGGCGTGATCACCCTGGTCTCTGCCTGGGTGTTCCGCCGGATGGACCCGCGTTATTTCAAGTAAGGACCGCAAGAATGGGCAGAGCGGCAGCGCTCAGGTATCGCTCCACTGCCGCAGCAGGTTGTGGTAGCAGCCCACCAGCGTGCGCCGCGCCTGGGCGTCGGCGTCGGTCTGGTTCAGGCGCTGGATGGCATTGTCCATATCGAACAGCATCTGGCGCTGGCCGTCGTCGCGCACCAGGCTCTGTACCCAGAAAAAACAGCCCATGCGCACGCCACGCGTAACCGGGGTCACGCTGTGCAGGCTGGTGGCCGGGTAGAGCACCATGTCGCCAGCGGCCAGCTTGACGCTGTGCATGCCGTAGCTGTCTTCGATCTGCAATTCACCCCCGTCATACTCGGCCGGTTCCGCCAGGAACAGCGTGGCCGAGACATCGGTACGCAGCTTGCGGCCCGTGTGCGGATGGATGCGCACGCTGCCGTCCACGTGCGCCCCGAAGCCCATGCCCTCGCCATAGCGGTTGAACATGGGCGGGTAGATCAGGTTGGGCAGCGCCGCGCTGATGAAGCGCGGATGCCGTTCCAGCGCAGCCACGATGAGGTGCTGACACTGCAGGGCTACCTCGGCGCGCTCGTCGATCTGCTGGTTGAACTTCAGCGGCGCGCCCTGGTAACCGGCGGTCACGCGGCCATCCACCCAGGCCGGACCGGCGGCCTCCAGCAGCCCGCGTACCGTCTGCAGGGTGGCCGGGTCCAGCAACTGGGGGATGGTGATGAGCATCGGGGTTTCCTTCGGCCTTACATGCGATAGGTCAGCGACAGTAACGCGGTACGACCCGAACCCGGGACCGAACGACCGCCGTCGGACTGGATCAGCGCATCGTAATACATCTTGTCGGTCAGGTTGTACAGGTTCAGGCGGATGTCATAGGCCTTGGTGGTGTAGGCCAGCATGGCGTCATAGCGGGTGTAGCCACCGACCTGCACCGTGTTGGTGGCATTGGCATAGCGCTGCGACATGTAGGTCGCGCCGCCGCCGACCTGCCAGTGCGGGGCCAGGTCGTAGGTGGTCCAGGTGGTGAGGGTGTGCTTGGGCGTATTGACCGGCACCTTGCCGACCGAGGTATCGCCCACGGCACCGCCGATGACCTGGGCATCCAGGTAGGTGTAGTTGGCGGCGATCTGCCAGTCACGCGTGATGCGACCGGTGGCACCGGCGCGCGCACCGTTCACGCGGACCGTGCCGGCCAGGGCATAGACGCCGGTGGTGACCAGGCTGCGGGCGTTTTCCTTGGTGATCTGGAAGGCCGCTGCGCTCAGGGCCAGGCCATTGTCCAGGTCCCATTTGCCGCCCACCTCATAGGAGCGGTTCTTTTCCGGATCCAGGTTCTGCTGGCCCAGGGTACCGGTCAGCTGTTCCAGCGAGGGATTGAACGAGGTGCCATACGAGACGTAGTAGGCCTGCGCTGCGCTGGGCTGCCAGATCGCGCCCGAGCGCACGCTCAGGAAATTGACGGTCTGGTCGGCCGAGGCCAGTGCGGTGGAGCCTGAGGTGTTGCCGGCGTTGATCGAGTTGCTGATGCTGGCGATGTAGCGGTCATAGCGCAGGCCGCCGACCAGCTTGAACTGCGGCACCAGTTCGATGGTGTCGCCCACGTAGGCGGCGATGGTGTTGGCACTGCCACCGGCGTGGTTGCCGGCAGTATCGGCCACGCTGCTGCCGGCAGCGCTGTAGCTGGGGCTGACGACGCTGACGCAATCCATGTAGCCGGTGGTGGCGCCTGCGGCATTCAGAGAGCGGCCGTTGCAGCTGCCGTTGCGGTAGTAGTTCTGGTTGTCGTAGCCGTCATGACCCACTTCCACGCCCACCAGGGCATCGTGCTTGATGCTGCCGGTGGCGAACTTGGCCGCCAGTTCGGTCTGGTTGAAGATGGAGTAGTCGCGGATGTCGCGGTCATGGCTCTGGCCGCGCACGTAGAGGCTGGATAGCGGCAGGTTGCTGGTGGCATTGGTCAGCGCCGTGAAGCCGCTGGAAGAGACCGTGCCGATGGTATTGGGCGCGGTTTCCACGGCATCGGTATGCACGTAGTTGAACTGCGTCTGGCTGCGCAAGGTCACGTCGGGAGCGATCTTGTGCTTGATGCCGGCATTGAAGGAGGCCACGTCCTGGTTGGTGCGGTCGCTGTTGAGACCATAGGCGGTGTTGCGGTCGACATTGACGGGATGGCCGTTCAGCGGCGGCAGGCCGTAATCGGGCTGGTCGTGGTTGTGCTGCAGCAGGGCCGAGAGGGTGATCTCGGTGGACGTACCGATGCCCCAGACGTAGGAGCCGGCCAGGCCGAAGTCCTGCACGTCGGTCTGGTTGCGGGTGCTGGCCGCGCCGTTCTGGGCCATGGCTTCGATGCGCAGGGCGGAGGTATCCGACAGCGCGCGGTTGACGTCGGCGGTGCTGCGCACCAGGCCGTTGGTGGTGACCGAGGCCGAGACTTCGGTGGCCGTCTTCAGGTTGGCCTTCTTGCTGACCTGGTTGATGATGCCGCCGGTGGAGCCCCGTCCGAAGAGCATCGAGGACGGGCCCATCAGCACTTCCACTTCCTCGATGGCGAAGGTGTCCCGGTAGTACTGGCCACGGTCGCGGAAGCCGTCCAGGTAGATGTCGGTACGCGCCGAGAAACCGTTCAAGTTGATGTTGTTGCCGATCTGGCCGCCTTCGGCGCCACCCAGTGTGATGCCGGACACATTACGCAGCGCGTCGGCCAGCGAGCTCACCCCCTGCGATTGCATCTGCGCCTTGTTGACCACCGTCACCGATTGCGGCACGTCGTGCAGGTCGGCGGGCAGTTTGCTGATGGCGGTGCCGGTGCTGGCGAAATCGTCGCGGCGGCCTTCCACCGTGACCGGGGCCAGCTGGTTGCTGGCGGTCGCAGAAGTGGATGCAGAGGTGGATGCAGAAGCGGGCGCAGTCTGTTGCGCCAGCAGCGGCAGGGGAGCCGCAAAGGTGGCCAGCAATGCGGCGGCGATCGGCGTGAGACGGTTCATGTTCGTGTCGAGGAGAGTGGAGTAGAGAAACGAGAAGCCAATCCGGCTCGCGCCGGATTGGCTCCAATGGCTGGCTACTCCGTCCTTCGACATGGAAGACCGTTTGGCTGGCTGATGACCAGTATTGTTGTTCTGTATGCCAATGATTTTTATTCACTGGCATGGCTGGCAAGATTAAGCACGCAAGCTGACAAATGACTGTCAACAAGCTGACGTAAAACTGAGTGTGACAAAAAAGTAACACCGCCTGCCGGCCCCGGGCTGTCTCGGGCAATCCCCGATTTGCAGCATTGGCGCGGCTGCAATACGATGCAGCGTCACGCAGAGGTTTTGCGCTGTTTTTTCTCTTTCGAAGTTCCTATGAATGTTCTGCTGGTCGAAGACGACCCGGTGCTCACCGACGGCCTGTCGCGCGTGCTCAATTCGCATGGTTTCACCGTGCATACCGTCAACAACGGACATGATGCCCTGTCGCAGCGTTTCAACGCGGCCGTGCTGGTGCTGGACATCGGCCTGCCCGGCATCGATGGTTTCGAGGTCCTGCGGCGCATGCGCGCGGCCGGCAACAATACCCCGGTGCTGCTGCTGACGGCGCGTGACACCATCCCCGACCGCGTACACGGCCTGGAGCTGGGCGCTGACGATTACCTGGTCAAGCCCTTTGCCACGCCCGAGCTGGTGGCGCGTATCAAGGCGCTGATCCGCCGCAGCGCGCCGCAGCCGGCACAGCTGACCGTGGGCGGCCTGTCGCTGGACAACGCCACCAAGCGCGCCGACATCGATGGTCGCAAGATCGAACTGTCCCTGCGCGAATGGACGGTGTTGGAATACCTGATGCAGCACGCCTCGCGGGTGGTCTCCAAGCAGCAGATCATCGACGCCGTACTGCCCTGGGGCGAGGATTTCACCATCAACGCGGTGGAAGTCTACGTCTCGCGCATCCGCCTCAAGATCGCCGACTCCGGGGTGGTGATCCGCACCATCCGCGGCTTTGGCTACATGCTCGAAAAGAGCGAGACCTGATCCCGGCCGGCAGCGCATGTCCGACACCGCCGCGGCCAGTCCATCGCCGACCCACGCCAGCATCCGGCGCGACCTGCTCAGGTGGCTGATCGCGCCCTTGCTGTTGCTCAACCTGGTCGGCGCCGGCCTGACCTACTGGCTGGCCTGGCTGCCGGCCCAGCACGCCTTCGACCAGAACCTGATGGATTCCACCTGGGGCCTGTACGCCCAGGTGCGCCACCGGCAGGAACGCACCACTGCCGAACTGACCCAACAGGCCGAGCAGATCCTGCGCAGCAACCATTCCGACACTACCTTCTTCGCCGTGCGCAATACCGAAGGCCAGATCGTGGTGGGCGACAAGGGCTTCCCCCGCTTGCCGGAAAGTGATGTCTTCGACCGTCCCATCAACTTCGATGGCGAGATGCGCGGCGAGCCGGTGCGCATCGCCGCCATGCAGGTGCGCGTCAAGAACGGCATCATTTCGGTGGCGGTGGCCGAGACCATCCGCAAGCGCGACCGGGCGCACTACACCATCCTGCTGTCCTTCCTGTTGCTGGACGGCGCACTGACCTTCGGTTCGTTGTCGGTGGTGCTGATCGCCGTGCGGCGCGGCCTGCGCCCGCTCAAGAGCCTGCAGCGCAACCTGGAGCAACGCGGTCATGGCAAGCTGGGCGCCATCGATGGCACCGGCGCACCGGTCGAACTGCAGCCGCTGATCGTGGCCATGAATGAACTGATGGCGCGCATCAACAAGGGTGAGCAGGCACAGCAGAATTTCATGGCCGATGTCGCCCACCAGTTGCGCACCCCCCTGACGGGACTCAAGCTGCAACTGGAGCTGCTGCACGACAAGCATCAGGACCAGCCCGATACAGCCCGTTCCCTGGCGATGATGAATTCCTCGGTGGAACGCATGATCCGCCAGAGTCGCCAGTTGCTGGCCCTGGCGCGTTCCGAGCCGGGCCTGTTCGAGAGCCGCAAGCTGGAAGAGCTGTCGCTGGACAAGTTGCTGGAAGAGTCGGTCCAGCACTTCATCGAAGAGGCCGACAAGAAGCGCATCGACCTCGGCTTCGACCTGCAGCCGGCGCGAATGCGGGGCGACCGCTTCCTCCTGAGCGACCTGATCGACAACCTCATCGATAACGCTGTGCGCTATTCGCCCCCGCATGGCACGGTCACCGTCCGTTGCATGGAGCAGGATGGTGCCGCCGTGCTGACGGTAGAGGATTCCGGGCCGGGTATTGCGCCCGAGCATCGCGAGCTCATCTTCGACCGCTTCTACCGCGCCAACGACAAGGTGGCCGGCAGCGGCCTGGGCCTGGCCATCGTGCGCGAGATCGCGCATGACCATGGCGGCGTGATCAGCGTTGATAGCGGCGAGCACGGGCTGGGCACGCTCTTTACAGTGCGCTTCCCGCTGGGTGGCTGATGGCAGGGGCCCCTTGCGCCGCTGCCGAACCTCGCTCTCCCGGTTCTGTCTAAACGCCTTCTTCGTGACAATCCAGGAGGCAACATGACGGACAAGGTCCTGCAAAGCGGTACCCACATCGCCCGCTATGAAGCGGTGGAAAAGCCCGACGAGGGATTCGAGGCGCAGGTCTTCGTGCGCCTGGCGCGCGAGCCCGAGATCGCCGAGACCTATATTCCCGTGGGCCTCTTCCCGACCGAGGAAGAGGCGCTGGCCAGCGCCCGCGAACGCGCCCAGCGCGCCTTGAAGGAGCACGAATTTTGAGCGCCCCCGAGTTCTCCCTCACCCCCGGTGCCCTGTATCTGGCATCGCCGCGCCGCCGCACCCTGCTGCTGGGCGCGGCCGCCGGTGCCGCACTGGTGCTGGCCGGTTGCGCCTCCAGCGGCATGCAGGGTGGTGCGGCGCCGTCTTCCTCGACCCTGTTCGAGCTGCGCGGCGCTACCACGGTGCCGACCCAGGGCTGGATCAAGGCGCAGATCAGCGATCCCCCGGGCGGCGACATCTACCTTGCGCCGCGCGTGGCCCTGGATGCCAGCGACGTGCAGCGCGCCAGCGCGCAGAAGGACGCCGCCGGTCGCGCCATTCTGGTGTTGCAGTTCTCGCCGGTCGGGACGGCCAGGCTGGCGGCAGCCTCGCGGGAATTCATGGGCCGCCAGCTGGCGGCCGTGCTGGAAGGTCGTGTCACCAACGTGGCCAGGGTGGAGGGGCCGATGACCATCAACACCATGGCCTTGACCGGCTTGTCCAGTTTCGAGGAAGCGGTGCGTCTGGCGCGTCTGTTCCCCAGCCGCTAGGGCGCAAAGGCGGCAGGGCGCTGGCCGGGCGGGGCAGGGCATGCTAATGTCCTGCCCATTGCACGCCACCGCGGCTTCACGCACCAGCCCAACAATAACAATGTCCGTCGCCCGCCACATCGTCCAGGTCCACCCACGCTTGCTGATCGGCATGGCTGTGGGTATTGTCGCCGCGGTCTTCATTCCCACCTCCACCTGGATCAGTCGATGCCTGATCGGCTGGAACGCCGGTGTCTGGTTCTATCTTTTCAGCCTGTGGCTGATGATGGTGCGAGCCGATGCCAAGGCCGTCAAGCGCCTGGCCGAAACCGAGGATGAAAGTGCCCAGGTGGTACTGGTCATGGTCTGCGTGGCGGCCATCGCCAGCCTGCTGGCGATCCTGCTGGAACTGGCCGGGGTCAGCCACCACAGCGAGGGCGGGCGCCTGCTGCGGTATGTCTTCACGGCCTCTACCGTCTTCGGTTCCTGGGCCCTGATCGGGACCATCTTCACCTTGCACTATGCGCGGCTGTTCTATGCCGATGATGACGATCCCGACGCCCTGCCGCTGCGCTTTCCCGAGGGGCAGCGCAATCCCGACTACTGGGATTTCCTCTATTTCGCCTTCACCATCAGCGTGGCGGTGCAGACCTCCGATGTCGGCGTGGCTTCGCGCTCGCTGCGCAAGTCGGTGCTGGTCCATTCGCTGATCTGCTTCATCTTCAATGCCGCCATCATCGGACTGTCCATCAATATCGCTGCCGGGCTGGCCGGCAACTGAGCTGCTTGACGCTATCGGCTGTCGGCGCCTGGATGTCAGCGGGATGGAACTGAACCGGCGGCCGTCTGTCCTAGCCGGGTTCGTGCAGTCCCAGGCAGTTCCAGGCCGGGCGCAGCGTGAACCGGAAGGCCCCCGTATAATGGCCGGCTTTCCGTGTGGCAAAAGGCAAGACCAGGGGAGGGGGGCAAAGAACCCCCGCAGCTCGACCAACGATTCGAACAACGGAGCGCACCGTGCGGGTTTATTCCAGCCAAGCAGAAGAACGTATTGCCATGTTGAAGCGCCAGGGCAAGGGCGCATTTTCCGGCCCACCACTACCGATGGGACCCTTGATCGGGTTTTCGGTGGCGATCGTGGCGGTCGTCCTGATCGCCCTGTTCACCTACGAAGCCTCGGTCAGCCGTGGGGAAGCGGCCAATGCTGTCTCGCACACCATGCAGGTGCGCGAGCAGTTGCAGAATCTGGTCTCCACCCTCAAGGATGCCGAAACCAGCCAGCGCGGCTTCCTGCTGACCGGCACCGAAAGCTATCTCAGTCCCTACAACCAGGCGCGGGCCGCCTTGCCGGGCGAGATCACACGCCTGCGCGAGCTGATCGTCGACAACCCCGACCAGGTCAAGCGCCTGTCGCAGGTGGAACGGGTGGTCAACGACAAGATGGAAGAACTGGCCGAGACCATCACCCGACGCCGCAATGGCGATGCCGCTGGCGCGCTGGCGGTGGTGCAATCGGATCGCGGCAAGATGTCCATGGACCGCGTGCGCACCCTGACCCGCGACATGGAAGAGCAGGAGCGCGACCTGCTGACCGCACGTCAGTCCGACTGGCGTGATGCAGTCGCCTTTTCCACCGCCGTGGCCTGGGGTGGTTCGGCCCTGCTGCTGGTATTGATCGCCGCTGCTGCCGTCACCACCTCGCGCGACTATCGTTCGCGGGAGAAGCAGACCTGGATCCGCGCCGGACAGATGGGCCTGGCCGAGCGCCTGCAGGGCGAGCAGCGCCTGAGCGCCCTGGGCGAAAACACGCTGGCCTTCCTCACGGCCTACCTGAACGCGCAGGTCGGCGCCATCTACCTGCGCACCGATGGCGGCGATTTCCAGCGCTTCGCAGCCTATGCCCTGGAAGATGAGGGCGAGCAGCAGATCCAGCCCAATCTGCGGGACGGCCAGGGTCTGCTGGGCCAGGCGGCCAAGCTCAATCGCGCCATGCATGTCAAGGATGTGCCTGAGCACTATCTCACCGTCTCCTCGGCCGTGGGGCGTCATCAGCCGCGTGAGTTGCTGATCGTCCCGGCCTCGGTGGATGGCACGGTGCAGACCGTGTTCGAGCTCGGCTTCCTGCGCCGGGTGCGCGCCGAGGAAGAAGAATTGCTGGCCCGCCTGTCGGACCAGATCGCCATCGCCGTGCGCTCCTCCAAGGACCGCACCCGCCTGGAAGAACTGCTGGAAGAGACCCAGCGCCAGTCCGAGGAATTACAGGCCCAGCAGGAGGAACTGCGGGTCAACAATGAAGAACTGGAAGAGCAGGGACAGGCCCTGAAGGCCTCGCAGCTGCGCCTGGAAACCCAGCAGGCCGAGCTGGAGGAAACCAATGCCCAGCTGGAAGAGCAGGCCCAGTTGCTGGAACTGCAGAAGGACGACCTGGCCAAGACCCAGGTGGTGCTGGTGGACAAGGCCACCGAACTGGAGCGCGCCAACCAGTACAAGAGCGAGTTCCTGGCCAACATGAGCCACGAACTGCGCACCCCGCTGAACTCCACCCTGATCCTGGCCAAGCTGCTGGCCGACAACAAACAGGGCAACCTGACCGACGAACAGGTGCGCTTCGCCCAGACCATTTCATCGGCCGGTAACGACCTGCTGGCGCTGATCAACGATATCCTCGACCTTTCCAAGATGGAGGCCGGCAAGCTCGATATCGTCTCCGAATCCTTCGTGGTGACCAAGCTGGCCGAGGAACTCAAGGCCAGCTTTGCCATGACCGCCCAGCAGAAGGGCCTGGGCTTCAAGGTGGAGGTGGAGCCGGGCGTGCCGCAGCGCATGGAAACCGACATGCAGCGCCTGGGCCAGATCCTCAAGAATCTGCTCTCCAACGCCATCAAGTTCACCGAGAAGGGCGAGGTCAGCCTGCGCGTCTATGCCGACGCCCAGAACCGCATCGCCTTCGCCGTGCGCGATACCGGCATCGGTATTGGCGAGGACCAGCATCAGTTCATCTTCGAAGCCTTCCGTCAGGCCGATGGCAGCACCCACCGCAAATACGGCGGCACCGGTCTGGGCCTGTCGATCTCGCGTGACCTGGCACAGCTGCTGGGTGGCGATATCACCGTGCAGAGCCGGCCGGGCGAGGGCAGCATCTTTACGCTCTCGCTGCCGCAGGTCTACAGCGGTGACCAGGCCATCCTGCGTGCACCGGCGACGGCGCCGAAGTCGGCAAATGCCGCTGCCGCAGCCTCGACACTGCAGGCGGCCCAGGTGGCCACGGCGCCGGACGTGCGCGTTGCCAGTGCCTCGGCGACGGCTGCCACACCGACACGCCTGCAGGAGATCGCCATCGACGACGACCGCCACCGGATCGAGGCCACTGCACGCCTGATCCTGGTGATCGAGGACGATCCGGCCTTCGCCATGATCCTGCGCGACCTGGCCCATGAGATGGGTTTCCAGTGCGTCGTCACGCACTCCGCCAACGAAGGCGTGGCCGCTGCCGAGATGTATCGTCCCAGCGCCATCCTGATGGACATGAACCTGCCCGACTTCTCCGGTCTGGGTGTGCTGGACCAGATCAAGCGCAATCCCAAGACCCGCCACATCCCGGTGCACGTGGTGTCGGTGGCCGACTATTCGCAAGAGGCCATGGAGCGCGGCGCCATCGGTTACGCACTCAAGCCGGTGCAGCGCGAAGAACTGATCGGCGCCATCCGCAAGCTGGAAGCCAAGTTCCTGCAAGGCCTGCGGCATGTGCTGGTGGTCGAGGACGATGCCCGCCAGCTCGACAGCATCCGGCAGTTGCTGGCCGGCGAGAACATCAACCTGGTCGGTGTGCGTACTGCCACGGACGCCCTGGCGCGCCTGCGCGAGACCACCTTCGACTGCATGGTGATGGACCTGAACCTGCCCGACCTGTCCGGCTACCAGTTGCTGGAAAAGATGGCCGAGCAGGAGCATGTGGCCTTCCCGCCGGTGATCGTCTATACCGGCCGCTCGCTCTCGGCCGAGGAAGAGCAGAACCTGCGCCGCTTCTCGCGCTCCATCATCATCAAGGATGCGCGTTCGCCGGAGCGCCTGCTGGACGAGGTGACGCTGTTCCTGCACCAGGTGGAAACCACACTGCCGCCGGAAAGCCAGCGCCTGCTCAAGGTGGCGCGCGACCGCGAGACGGTCTTCGAAGGCCGCCGCATCCTGGTGGTGGAAGACGATGTGCGCAACATCTTTGCGCTTTCCTCGGTGCTGGAGCCCAAGGGCATGAAGGTCGAGATCGCCCGTAACGGCCGGGAGGCCCTGGATGCGCTGCAACGCAGCCAGGACAAGCCCGGCGCCGTCATCGACCTGGTGCTGATGGATATCATGATGCCGGAGATGGACGGCCTGACCGCCATGCGCGAGATCCGCAAGCAGGCCATCTGGAAGCGCCTGCCCATCATCGCGCTGACCGCCAAGGCGATGAAGGATGACCAGGAGAAATGCCTGGCCGCCGGCGCCAACGATTACATCGCCAAGCCCCTGGATGTGGAAAAACTGCTGTCCCTGGTACGTGTATGGATGCCCAAATAAACCAGGCCCTGGCCAACCGGCATTTCGATATCGAGATGCAGTTGCTGCTGGACGCCATCTACCTGAAGTATCACTGCGATTTTCGCGGCTATGCCGGCGCCTCCCTGAAGCGTCGCCTGGCCACGGCCATGATCCGTTTCGGTTGCGACACCCTCTCGCAGCTGCAGGACAAGGTGCTGCATGATGCCACCGTCTTCCCGGCGCTGATGGACTACCTCACGGTGCAGGTCAGCGAGATGTTCCGCGATCCTGGCTACTTCAAGGCGCTGCGCGAGAAGGTGATGCCGCTGTTGCGCACCTATCCGTCGCTAAAGATCTGGGTGGCCGGCTGCAGCAGTGGCGAGGAAGTCTATTCCCTGGCCATCCTGTTGCGCGAGGAAGGCCTGCTTGAACGCAGCATCATCTACGCCACCGACATCAACCAGACTGCGCTCAAGAAGGCCGAGGCCGGCGTCTACGAGCTGGACCGCATTCCCGGCTTCACCAGCAATCACCAGAAATCCGGAGCAAGGACTTCGCTTTCGGATTACTATACGGCGGCTTATGGTGCCGTCGTGTTCGACAAGTCTTTGCGCCGGAATGTGGTCTTTTCCGACCACAGCCTGGCCACCGACAGTGTGTTTGCAGAGATGCACCTGGTGTCTTGCCGCAACGTGCTGATCTATTTCAACCGCCATCTGCAGGAGCGCGCCCTCGGGCTGTTCCGCGAATCGCTGGTGCGCAAGGGCTTCCTCGGCCTGGGCTCGAAGGAGTCGCTGCGCTTCTCCTCGCATGGCGTGGCCTTCGACGAGGTGGACCGCGAGGAACGCCTGTTCCAGAAGAAGGGCGAGCTGTGAGTACCGCCACCTTGCCTTCGCTGGAGGGCCGCAACATCGAGGCCGTGGTCATCGGTGCCTCCGCCGGCGGCGTAGAGGCGCTCTCGGAAATCCTCCCGGCGCTGCGTCGTGGCGCGGCAGTGGCGACCATGGTGGTGCTGCACCTGCCGCGCGAACGGCCCAGCCTGCTGCCGCAGATCTTTGCCGACCGTTGTGCCCAGCCGGTGGTGGAAGCGCAGGACAAGCTGCCAGCCCAGCCCGGCGTGATCCATTTTGCGCCGCCGGATTATCATCTGCTGGTCGACCGCGGCGAGGAAGGGCCCTTGCTGGCCATGTCCAATGATGAACTGGTCAACTTTTCGCGACCGGCCATCGACGTATTGTTCGAGTCGGCTGCCGATGTCTACCGCGAGCGCTTGCTGGGCATTGTCCTCACCGGTGGCAACCACGATGGCGCGGTCGGCTTGCAGGCCATCGGTCGCGCCGGCGGCATGACGGTGGTGCAAAGCCCGCAACAGGCGCAGGTGCCTTACATGCCGGCACAGGCACTGGCGCTGGGCAAGATCGACCATGTGCTCACGCTCTCGCAGATCGCCGATCTGCTGCGTACCCTGGGCGTACAGGGGAATGACCAGGAAAAGGAACGCAGGTGATAGAACAACAGAAACAAAGAGACCTGCCACGGGTGAAATTCCTGCTGGTCGATGATCTCGAAGAAAACTTGCTGGCCTTGTCGGCGCTGTTGCAGCGTGACGATGTCGAACTGCTGCTGGCGCGCTCGGGCATGGAAGCCCTTGAGCTGCTGCTGCAGCACGAGGTGGCACTGGCCTTCATTGACGTACAGATGCCGGTCATGGACGGCTTCGAACTGGCCGAACTGATCCGCGGCAGCGAGCGCACCCGCAACGTGCCTCTGATCTTCGTGACGGCTGGCGTGCGAGACGAACGCCGTCTGTTCAAGGGTTACGAGAGTGGCGCGGTGGATTTTCTCTACAAGCCCATCGAACCGCACATCCTGCGCAACAAGGCGGAGGTGTTCTTCCAGCTGTATCGTCAGAAGCAGCAACTGGCGCTGGAACTGCGGGCGCGCACCGAGACCTTGCGCATGAACGAGATGTTCGTCGCCATCCTCGGCCACGATCTGCGCAATCCGCTCAGTGCCGTGGTGATGGCGGCCACGTTGATGCAGCGGACCTACAAGGAAGAGGTGGCGCAAAAGGCCTCGCAGCAGATACTCAACGGCGGCAAGCGCATGGCCAAGCTGATCGAGAACATGCTGGACCTGGCCCGCGCCCGCCTGGCAGGCGGCATTCCGCTGGTGCGCGCCAGTGCCTGCCTGGGCGAGATCACCGAGCGGGTGGTGCAGGAATACCAGGCCACGTATCCGGGCAGCGTCATCGAACGTCGCATCGAGGGTGACGACAATGGCTACTGGGACGGCGACCGCCTGGGCCAGGTAGCGGCCAACCTGCTGGGCAATGCCCTGCAGCATGGCGAGCCGGGCCATCCGGTCTGCATCGGCATCGATGGACGCAGCGAGCACGAGGTGGTGATGGTGATCGCCAATCGCGGCGTGATCCCGGAGGCACTGCTGCCGGTGATCTTCGATCCCTTCCGCGGTGGCGAGCGCGAGATCGGACGCAAGGAAGGACTGGGACTGGGTCTCTTCATCGCCCAGCAGATCGTCAAGGCACATGGCGGCAGCATCAGCATGACCTCCGATGACCAGGTGCAGACCATGGTGACGGTGCGCTTGCCGCGTCGTTGAGCGATACCGGCGCTACGGACGTAAAAAGCCAGCTCCTCGGAGCTGGCTTTTTCTTTGCACGCCTGAATACTGCCAAAGAGCGGGTTATGGTGATCGCTCCTCAAGCCAGGCGCATTTCCCTTCAATCAGCGTGTTTGGCGGCTTCTTGCGCCCGATATTCCTTGGTCGGGAGACCACCGACGCCCCAGCTGTCGATATCGACTTCGTCGATCACGACAAAGGTACTGCCGTGTGGTTTTCCCATGACCTCGTACAGGAGGTCGCTGACACCCTTGATCAGCGCCTTCTTCTGCTCGGGCGTTGTCGAGGACGCGCCCGCTACCGTACCTTCCCTGGTCACCTTGATGTTCACATATGGCATGACGGCTCCTTCGATGAGATGGTCAGTGGATCAGTGGCCGGCCACCTGGCCGCCATCCACGTGCAGGATTTCGCCGGTGACGAAGTTGGCATCTTCCAGATAGAGAACCGCCTGGGAAATGTCACTGATTTCGCCTATGCGCTTCACAGGATGCAGGCTGGCCAGGCCGGCGTGGGTTTCCGGAGCGTGCATCGGGGTCTTGATGATGCCGGGTGACACTGCGTTTACGCGGATGTTGCGGGTGGCGTATTCGATCGCCAGGCTGCGCGTGGCGGCCGCCAGACCGCCCTTGGTCAGCGATGCCAGCACCGACGGGACATTCGAATTGGCCTGGTCCACCAGGGTGGTGGTGATCTGGACAATGTGGCCGCTGCCTTGCTTGAGCATCGGCCCGATAGCGTGCTGGGTGGTGTGGAAGAAGCCGTTCAGGTTGGTCGACAGGATTTCCTGGTACTGCTTTTCCGAATAGTTGGTGAATTCGCTGGCGATGAAGATGCCCGCGTTGTTCACCAGCGTATCCACGCGGCCGAAGCGCTCCAGCGCCAGTTCGACGACCTTCCTGCCGGTCTCCGGGTTGCCGATGTCTCCGGCGAAGGTCACGTAGTTCGGATTCTGCGACGGCTTGATGGAGCGCGACGTACCGACCACACGGTAGCCGCGCGCCAGGAACGCATTCACGATGCCCTCGCCCAGACCTTGCGATGCGCCGGTCACGATGGCCACTTTTTGCTGATTGCTCATGTTCACTCCTTCAGATGGTTACGCAGTGCGCCAAGTCGATGCTTGCGCGCTGTCGGGCCAGTGCGTCTGGCTTGAACCGAATCTTAGGTGCTACCCATCTGGGTGAGAATTAGCTATTCTTCATCAATGACTGAGAAAAAACGCACAGAGCCAGACTGGCAGGATATCCGCATCTTTCTTGCGCTGGGACGCTACGGAAGCCTCTCGGCGGCAGCCAGGGCGCTGTCCGCAACACACTCGACGATTTCGCGGCGCTTGCGCTCCCTGGAAGCGACCCTAGGAGAGAAGCTTGTCGAACGGCGCCCCGAGGGCTATGTCCTGACCGAGGCGGGCACACGCGCACTGGCGGCAGCCGGGGATATGGAAGCGGCCGTACAGACCCTGGGGCGTGGCAGTGAAGATGGCTCCGTACGCGGACTGGTACGCGTGAATGCGTCGCCGGCGATTTCCCAGGGATTCCTGGTTGCAAAACTGGCGCGGCTGCCGCTGCTGTACCCCGGATTGGACATCGACCTGGCCTCTGATCTGCGCGCGGTCAGCCTGGAACGTCATGTCACTGACATTGCCGTACGCCTTGGCCGGCCCAAGGATGGCGACGTCATCGCGAAACCGCTGGGCCAGATGGGATTCGGTTTCTATGGCACCAAGGCCGTCTGCAAAAGGATTGCAGACGGTGCCGAGCCGGTATTTATCGGCTTTGACGAAGCCAACGCCTATATCCCGGAGGCTGAGTGGCTGGCGCGGCACTTCCCTCAGGCGCGTGTGGTGTTTCGGGCCAACAACCAGGTTGCCCAGGCAACAGCGGCGTTGACGGGTGTGGGCGTCGCCCTTCTGCCGCACTATATCGGTCGCTCCACCCCCAAACTGCTGCCCTGCGATCTGGCTCCTGCGCCATCCCCGCCGCCACGCGAGATATGGCTGATTACGCGGGGCCAGGACCGCAAGGACCTGCCGATTCGCACCGTCGTCGACTATCTTCTCGAGACGTTTGCCAGTGAGCGCGCCCTGTTCGACGAGTGATCTTCACGCTTCGCAAAGGGCCGCTCCTGGGAGGAGCGTGCGGCGTTGCAGAACGGATGAGCGGACCTACTGCCAGCCATACCGCCGCGCATACCAGCCCTTCATCGCCTGGATCAGCACCGCATAGGCCACCAGGATCGCCACCAGCCACGGGAAGTAGGACAGGGGCAGCGCTTCCAGCTTGAAATAGTGCGCCAGCGGCGTCATCGGGATGGCGATGCCGATGGCCATGATCGCCAGCGTCATTCCCATCAGCGGCCAGGAGGCGCGGCTCTGGAAGAAGGGGATGCGACGGGTGCGGATCATGTGCACGATCAGGGTCTGCGAGAGCAGGCCTTCGATGAACCAGCCGGACTGGAACAGGGTCTGGTGTTCCGGCGAGCTGGCGCCGAAGACGAACCACATCAGTGCGAAGGTGCTGATGTCGAAGATCGAGCTGATCGGACCGAAGAAGACCATGAAGCGACCGATGTCGCCGGCATCCCAGCGTTGCGGTTTTTCCAGGAACTCCTTGTCGACGTTGTCGAAGGGGATCGAGATCTGCGAGACGTCGTACAGCAGGTTCTGCACCAGCAGATGCAAGGGCAGCATCGGCAGGAAGGGCAGGAAGGCACTGGCGATCAATACCGAGAAGACATTGCCGAAGTTGGAGCTGGCCGTCATCTTGATGTACTTCAGCATGTTGGCGAAGGTCTTGCGGCCTTCCAGCACGCCTTCTTCCAGCACCATCAGGCTCTTTTCCAGCAGGATGAGATCAGCCGCTTCCTTGGCGATATCGACGGCGGTATCGACCGAGATGCCGATGTCGGCCGCGCGCAGGGCCGGGGCGTCGTTGATGCCGTCGCCCATGAAGCCGACCACGTGACCACGATCATGCAGCACGCGCACGATGCGCTCCTTGTGGGCCGGCGAGAGCTTGGCGAAGACGGTTACGGTTTCCACCGCTTCGGACAATTCGGCGTCGCTCATCTTTTCCACATAGGAACCGAGCAGCATGCCCTTGACCTCCAGCCCGACCTCGCGGCAGATCTTGGCGGTCACCAGTTCGTTGTCGCCGGTGAGGATCTTGACCTTCACGCCATGGGCGCGCAGGGCGGCCAGCGCCGGTGCGGTGGATTCCTTGGGCGGGTCGAGGAAGGCGATGTAGCCGATCAGGACCAGGTCCGATTCATCGGCCAGGCTATAGACCTCCTTGGTCGGCGGCAGATCGCGGGCGGCCACGCCGACCACGCGCAGGCCTTCGGCGTTGAGGCTGCCGGTGGTGGCGCGGATTTCTTCCAGCAGTTCGGCGGTGAGCGGCACGATCTGGCCGTTCACGCGGGCGTGCGAGCAGACCGAGACGATCTCTTCCACCGCGCCCTTGCAGATCAGCTCATGGTGGTCTTCGCGCTCGGAGACCACCACCGACATGCGGCGGCGCTGGAAGTCGAAGGGAATCTCATCGACCTTGCGATAGGCCGAGGCGATCGACATCTCGCGCTGCAGTTCTGCGTGTTCCAGAACGGCCACGTCCAGCAGGTTCTTCAGGCCGGTCTGGTAGTAGCTGTTGAGGTAGGCGTACTGCAGCACTTCGTCATCGGGCTCGCCGTGGATGTCGGTGTGGCGTTCCAGGAAGATCTTGTCCTGGGTCAGGGTGCCGGTCTTGTCGGTACACAGCACGTCCATGGCACCGAAGTTCTGGATCGCATCAAGCCGCTTGACGATCACCTTCTTGCGCGACAGCGCCACGGCGCCCTTGGCCAGGGTCGAGGTGACGATCATGGGCAGCATTTCGGGCGTCAGTCCCACCGCCACCGACAGGCCGAACAGGAAGGCCTCGACCCAGTCACCCTTGGTGAAGCCGTTGATGAAGAACACCACCGGGGTCATCACCAGCATGAAGCGGATCAGCAGCCAGCTGACCTTGTTCACGCCCGCCTGGAAGGCAGTGGGGGTGCGGTCGGTGGCGGTGACGCGCTCGGCCAGGGCACCGAAATAGGTGCGCTTGCCGGTGGTCAGGACCACGCCGCTGGCCGAACCACTGACCACGTTGGTGCCCATGAAGCACAGGTTGTCCAGCTCCAGCGGGCTGCTGGTGTTGAGGTTGCTAGGAGTGACGAACTTCTCCACCGGCAGCGATTCGCCGGTCATCGCCGCCTGGCTGACGAACAGGTCCTTGGCCGACAGCAGGCGCAGGTCGGCCGGGATCATGTCGCCGGCCGAGAGCAGCACGATGTCGCCCGGCACCAGATTGCGGATCGGTACTTCGACGCGACGCGCGCCCTTGGGATGCAGGGTCACGTCGAAGTAGCGCTGGGCTTCGGCGGCGATCTCCTCGACCTGGTCGTGACGCATCACCGTGGCGGTGTTGCTGACCATGGCCTTGAGCTTGTCGGCAGCGGTGTTGGAGCGGGCTTCCTGGACGAAGCGCAGCAGCGTGGAGACCACCACCATGGTGCCAATGACGATGGCCGCCTTCATGTCTTCGGTGTAGAAGGACACGGCCGCCAGCAGGGTCAGCAACAGGTTGAAAGGGTTCTTGTAGCAGTGCCACAGGTGGACTGGCCAGGTCAGCGGCTTTTCGTGTTCGACTTCATTGGGGCCGCTGTGGACGCGGATGGCGTCGGCTTCGGCCTCGGTGAGGCCATCAGGGCGCGATTGCAGGCGCTGCAGCAGGGCCTGTGCCTCGCTGCGGGAGGCCTCGCTCAGTTGTTCGGCCAGGGTCTGCGGGACTTCGCGGGTGACCGGGGCGCTGCGGAACATGTCCATGCCCAGGCGGCGGAAGTGACGATCCATGCCGCGTGCGCGGATGAAGCTGGCAAAGGTTTCTTTCAGCAGGTTCAGATTCATGACGTGCTTCTTTTCTTGTTGGTCTTCGTCCCGGGGACGAAGGATGTGCATCGCACCGGCAAGCGCTTGGACTTGCCGGCCTCGGATCAGCGCCGTGGCCGGTCCCCGCCGGCAAGGGTGGGGGCGAGCGGGCAGGGCGCGCTGGGTCTTCGCGTGTTCATGGAATGTGCATAGCCTCCGCCTGGTTGAGCGGAGCCCCTGTCATCGGCGCCTGATGGCGCAAGCAGAGCAGGCCGCGCGTGGCGATGAGCCAGGCGGGCATGCATGCGGCATGTGGCAGGCAAAAGCCGTCCCGGCGCTGCGCAGGGCAGGCAAGGCGTGGTGATGCATGCGTTGTGCCGCCGTGTCTGCGGCGGTCGATCGTCGATCTGTCGTTGTGAGGGAATATCGCTGTCGCCAGGGCGCGGGGAAACCCGTCAAACAGGCTGCGCGCTACCGACATGAGATGCCGTCATCTGCCTTGTGCAAGATGACGACAGGAAGAAGTCCTGCTGAAATCCTTGCTGAGGCTTAACCCGGAATTAACCGGCAACAACTGTCACCCGAACAAGTGCCCATGAGAGGGACTCCAGAAAATGAGAACGGGCGAATTCTACGCCCGCGCAGAAAACAGGGTCAAGGCAATTCACCCGATCTTGCCAAAAATTTGTGCATGTGCAACAGATGCGGTGTGGGCTGTCAGCCCTTTGTCAGGGCCGCCCGGCGGGCATCTCCGGGCGGTGCCTGCGCTGCTGTGCAGCACCGATTGTTCCCGCCGTTGCCTTGTCTTCCATGATGTGCGACCTATACTCGAAACGAGGCAAGCCCCATCAAGAGTACGCGAACCAAGCGCAAGACCAAGAAACTCGACCAGGAGACGCATCATGCCCAACCTCATCATGAACAACCTCATGTTCTTCATCCCGATGGCCCTGGCGGGCTTGTTGTTGTGCGGGGAGGTACCGGTGGCGTCACGAATGGTCCGTACCAGTTTGAGAGCAGTGGGCGCGGTCTTTGGCGCGCTGCTCGCCCTTTTAGTACTGGAGGCACTGCCAGTGCTAATTTAGCGGGCTTTCTGCGGCCCGCTTTGCCGCTCGTTGCGGCAATGGCCGGGGCATCGGTGCAGGCATTTCCAGGGAACCAGCCTATTCTTTGAGTTTGCCGATCGCCCCGCCTTGATTTCCCTAGGTCGATGTTTTCACAGTGGTCTCGTGGCGGCCCCGAAAACATCGGCCTTTTTTGCGTCTGCTTTTCTCGCCTGCCAGCGCCCTCGGGCAGATGCCCCCCGGTCACTCCATCGACCTACCCTTCCTGCAACATCGTCGCCGTTGGTCGCTGATCAGGGCGCTCCGTTCCTGCGCGCCAGGCTGGCATCCCACACCACCAGGCGATCGCGACCACTTTCCTTGGCGCAGTACATGGCGTGGTCAGCGCGCTGCAACCAGACGAAGTGGGCTTCCATGTCCGCCGAGAAGGGCACCAGCCCTGCGCTGACGGTGCAACCGTATAAATTGTTTTCATCATTTGTGCTGCGCGCCGCCTCGACCAGGCGCTGCGAGAGCTGCAGCGCTTCGGCGGGGGCGATGTCACGCAGGATGACCACGAATTCTTCGCCCCCGTAGCGACCGATGAGGTCGTCTGCCCGCAGTGCAGCACGCAGCAGGCGCGAGAAATTGCGCAAGACTTCGTCGCCCGTGAGGTGGCCGTGGGTATCGTTGATGCTCTTGAAATGGTCCAGGTCCAGCAACAGCAGGAAGGCCTGGTGACTCCCCGCGCCGCCCTGGCTGCGCTGTTCGAATTCCGCGATCAGCAGGCTTTCCCAGTAACGCCGATTGAACAGCCGGGTCAGGCCGTCGGTCTGGCTGACGATCTCGAATTCCCGTGAGCGCTCGGCCAGCTTCTTGGACATTTCATAGGTGGACTTGCCCAGCGCCAGCGGATACAACGCCATCATCGGCAGGCAGGCGAGGACGGTGGTCAGGTCGGACTGCGGCAGGAAGCGCGCATCCAGCAGCCACCAGCCCAGCGCGCAGGCGGCGATGCTGGCATACAGTCCGCGCATGAACAGGCGCAGCCCGCCGGCGGCGATATTGTCCATCGACAGCATGGAGATGATGACCGCGCAGGGGATCAGGTTGCCGTTGAGGGCGGCGATCCAGAAGCCGCCGATGGCGGCATCGATGACCAGGTTGCGCCGCTCGGCGCGATAGGGGATGGCGCTGTTGAGCGCCCAGTGGCGCGCCACGTGCGGCCACAGGTAGCCGTGGCCGAACAGCGCCAGCCAGAGTGGCCAGATCACCGGATTCTGCATGAAACCGGCTGCCACGCAGAAGAAGCCGACCCCCAGGCCGATCACGCGCAGGCGATAGATGCGCTGTACGAAGCGCACTCCCTTGCCGATCAATGCCTCCGGCGGCATGTCGTCAGCCCGCCCCGGGCGCTGGCGGTAAAGTGCCACCGGATCGACCAGCTCGCGCAGCCTACGCAGCAGCGTCGGCGGCGAGCGCGATCCGGCGCGCTGCTCGTTGTTGGAACGGGATGGCATGGTGTGCTGTTGTTCTTTCGATCCGGTCCACCCGGGGCTGGCCATCCCGGCGTAACGGCAGGGCCAGTGCGATGACGTACGTACCGATTCAAAAAAGGGGTCCGCAAGCGTAACCCCACTACCACATTGCAGGCAAGCCTGGATCGACCCGGTGTGCGCGAGCCTTGATCTGGAGCAGGGCGGGAACCCGCGCCGATGATCGTTTGTCAGTGGGATGGCAGTGTCGCACGGCGGTATGACGCCCTGATGTCCCGATGCAGCAGGGGTGACCCCTGCCACCCCCGTCGGCGCAAGCGACATTGTCGATCCCCTATAATGCCTGCTTCCCGTCGACCCGCCGATCATGTTCCGTTTCTCATCTCCTGCGCTGCGCCGCCTTTCTCTCTCGTCCTTCACGCTGGCCATCGCGCTGCTGGCGCCTGCATCGCCGCTGTTTGCGCAAGGCCTGCCGCCACCGGTGGTGGGCGCGCTGCGCGTGGCGCATATCCCGCAGCAGAACACCGGCGTGGTGGTGGTCGATGCCGAGAGCGGCAAGCGCCTGCTGGCGTCCAGCAATGTCGGCCAGCCCTTCAACCCTGCCTCGGTCATGAAGCTGGTGACCACCGATGCTGCGCTGGAGATGCTGGGCCCCACCTACACGTGGAAGACCCAGGCCTACATCGATGGCAGCCTGGCCGGTGGTGTACTCAATGGCGACCTGATTCTCAAGGGCGGTGGCGACCCCAAGCTGGTGCTGGAAAATTTCTGGCTTTTCCTGCGCCAGCTGCGCGCGCGCGGCATCAAGGACATCCGCGGCAATCTGGTGCTGGACCGCAGCTATTTCGCCGAGTCCAGTTATGACCCCTCGCAGTTCGACGGCGATCC
Source organism: Herbaspirillum sp. VT-16-41 (assembly GCF_001994935.1). Lineage (NCBI taxonomy): Bacteria > Pseudomonadati > Pseudomonadota > Betaproteobacteria > Burkholderiales > Oxalobacteraceae > Herbaspirillum > Herbaspirillum sp. VT-16-41. The sequence continues at coordinate 61,717 of NZ_MUXB01000168.1, read as the reverse complement.
GCAGAAGCCCTACAACGCCGGCCCCGATGCCTTGCTGCTGAACTACCGTACCCAGGCCTTCCGCTTCGAGCCGGATGCCGCCGCCGGTGTGGTCAATGTCAGCATGGACCCGCCCATGGCCGGTTTCACCATCACTCCCCCGCGCCTGTCGCAGGAGCCTTGCGGTGACTGGCAGGGCAAGCTGATGCTCAACAACGACATCAATGGTGCCAGCTTCGGTGGCACCTACGCTGCCGACTGCGGGCCGCGGGTGTGGTACGTGCACCCCTACCGCATGAACAATGCGCAGTATGTCGGCGCCAGTTTTGTCCAGATGTGGGCCGAGATGGGTGGCAGTTTTTCCGGGCGCGTGGTCAACGGGGTGGTCACGCCCTCGGCGCGGCTGATGGTGGAGGTGCAATCGCCGACGCTGCCGGAAGTCATCCGCGACATCAACAAGTACAGCAACAACGTCATGGCGCGCCAGGTGCTGCTTACGCTGGGCGCCGAGATGACCGGGCAGCCGGGCGATACCGTCAATGCCGCACGCGTCGTGCGCGGCTGGCTCAACGACAAGGGCATCGATACCAATGGACTGGCCATCGAGAATGGTGCCGGCCTGTCGCGGGTGGAGCGGGTCACGCCCTCGCTGCTGGCCAGCGTGCTGGTGCAGGCCTACCGTTCGCCGCTGATGCCGGAGTTCATTTCCTCGCTGCCGCTGGTGGGCTATGACGGCACCATGCGTCGTCGTCTGAAGACGCAGAGCGTGGCCGGCCAGGCACACATCAAGACCGGTACCCTGAACGATGTGCGCTCGATCGCCGGCTACGTGCAAGCGGCCTCGGGCAAGACCTATGTGGTGGTATTCCTGATTAACCACGCCGCCGCTCCCAATGGCCAGAAGGCGCAGGATGCCTTGCTGCAGTGGGTGTACGAGAACGGCTGAGGCGCCGGCCCCAAGGCGGCTTGTCTACAGCAGCAGGGGTTTGTCGGAGAGTTCGTTGTGGTCGCGGTCGTCATCCTGGCGCGGCATCGCCGTCTGTAGCAGCGCATGCAGGGCGGCCAGCGCTTGCAGGGTACTGGCTTCGTAATCACCCCTGGCATAACCCGCCGTCATCAGGCGGCACACCTCTCGCCACTGCTCGCGGGTGACATGTCGATTGATGCCACGATCAGCGACGATTTCCACCTTGCGGTCGGCCAGGTTGATGTAGACCAGCACGCCGCAGTTTTCTTCGGTATCCCAGATGCGGTAGTGCGAAAACAGTTCGTGGGCGCGCTGTCTGGCGCTTTCGCCGCGTCGCACGGCACCCAGTGACAAAGCGGCTTCGACAATCACGCGGACCTGCGCCCGGTGTCGTTGCTCCCCTTCGCCGATGCTGGCCTGGATGGCCTTGAGCGTGGTCGAGGGGAAGGCACGCCGCGCCGTGGTGCGGGTGCTGCACAGATGACGCAGCAGGCGCACCGGCAGGGAAGGGGATGGGGTGTTGTGAGGCATGTCACCAGTCTCCTGAAGCGCCGCCACCATCGAAGCTGCCACCACCGCCGGAGAACCCGCCACCGCCGGAGGAGCCGCCAAAGCCGCCACCGCCACCACCCCCCGAGCGCGGCCAGCCGCGTCCGGAGGCGGCCTGGCGTGCCGCTTCGTCGAGGATGCTGCCGATGATGACGCCGGCCGTGGTGGCGCGTCCCCGGCCTCGGCCCCAGTCGTTGTTGTCCAGTGTGTTGCGGGCGCCGCGGCGCGACTTCAGCAGCATGGCAAAGAACACCACCAGGAACAGCACGATCACCATCAGCGTCAACCAGCCACCACCGTCATCGGTCTGCACAGGCCCGGTGTGGCGCTGGGCGGCAGGCAGTTTTTCCTGTTCCAGCAGGGTGGTGATGGCGGTCACGCCGGCGGCCAGGCCGCCGTAGAAATCGTTCTGGCGGAAATGCGGTGCGATCACGTCTTCCAGGATGCGCTTGGATTGGGCATCGGTGAGGCTGCCCTGCACGCCGCGTCCGGCTTCGATGCGCAGGCGCCGCAGCGACTTGGGATTGTCGCGGGCGACGATGAGCAGCACACCGTCATCCACACCCTTGCGGCCGAGTTGCCAGGCATCGGCCACGCGGATGCTGTATTGCTCGATGGCTTCCGGCGCAGTGGAGGACATCAGCAGTACCGCGATCTGGCTGCCGGTGCGCTGCTCGATCTCGGCCAGCACGCCTTCCAGGGCCTGCTGCTGTTGCGGCTGCAGCAGGTGGATCTGGTCGATGACGTGGGACGACAAGGGCGGCACGGCCACCAGGCCGTCATCGGCCCGGGCCAGGCCAGCCAGGGGCAGGAGGATCAGCAGCCAGCAGGTGATGAGCAGCTTGCGCATGGTGGATCAGGGTGGGCAGATTACTTGCCGAAGTTGACCGCAGGGGCGGTCGAGATGGCTTTTTCGTTATCCACCGTGAAGGACGGCTTGACCTCGTAGCTGAACAGCTTGGCGGTGAGGTTGGTGGGGAAGCTGCGCGCCAGGATGTTGTAGTCCTTGACCGCTGCGATGTAGCGCTGGCGGGCCACGGTGATGCGGTTCTCGGTGCCTTCCAGTTGCGATTGCAGGTCGCGGAAGCTGGCGTCGGCCTTCAGCTGCGGGTAGTTCTCCGACACCACCATCAGGCGCGACAGCGCCGAGGACAGCTCGCCCTGCACCTGCTGGAACTTGGCGAAGGCCTGCGGATCATTGAGCACCTCCGGCGTGATCTGGAAGCTGGTGGCAGCGGCGCGGGCGCGGGTGACGGCTTCCAGGGTGTCCTTCTCGTGCGAGGCATAGCCCTTGACGGTGTTGACCAGGTTGGGGATCAGGTCGGCGCGGCGCTGGTACTGGTTGACCACTTCGCCCCAGGCGGCCTTGGTGGCCTCATCCTTGGCCTGGAACTCGTTATAGCCGCAGCCGGAGAGGGTCAGGGCCGTCATGGCGACGGCCAGCCAGGCGAAGAGTTTTTTCATGTTGTCTTTCCTCGTAGCAAAAGTGAAGCAATGAGAGCGCATGAGACCGGAAAATCCGCGCCAAGTGCCCGATGTTCCGGGAAAACCGCTGAACATCAGTCAAATATCGAGATCGGGCCATGCCGGCGCGCTACAATAGCGCATCTTTCAGTTAAAGGCACCACCGTGACATTCATCGAGAAACTCAACGCTGCGTGGACTTCGCGCAATTCCCTGCTGTGCGTGGGCCTGGACCCCGACCTCAAGAAATTCCCGGCCGAGCTGCAAGGCCGCCCGGACGCGATCTTCGAATTCTGCCGCGCCATCATCGATGCCACCGCCGAGGCCGCCTGTGCCTTCAAGCCGCAGATCGCCTATTTCGCCGCGCTGGGCGCGGAAGAACAGCTGGAGCGCATCTGCGCCTATCTGCGCAGCAACTATCCCGAGATCCCCCTGGTGTTGGATGCCAAGCGCGGCGATATCGGCGCTACCGCCGAACAATACGCCCGCGAAGCCTTCGAGCGCTATGACGCCGATGTCGTCACCGTCAGCCCCTACATGGGCTGGGACTCGGTCTCGCCCTACCTGGAGTGGAAGGATCGCGGCGTGATCGTGCTGTGCCGCACCTCCAACGCCGGTGGTTCGGACCTGCAGTTCCTGGAAGTCGATGGCAAGCCGCTGTACCAGCACGTGGCGCGCCTGGTGGCCGAGAAGTGGAATACCAACGGTCAGTGCGGCCTGGTGGTGGGTGCGACCTTCCCGCACGAGCTGGCGCAGGTACGCGCCATCATCGGTGACATGCCCCTGCTGGTTCCGGGCGTGGGCGCCCAGGGCGGTGACGTCGAAGCCACCGTGAAATCCGGCAGGACCGCCGCCGGCACCGGCATGATGATCAATTCCTCGCGCGCCATCCTGTACGCCAAGCCGCAGGAAGGTGAAGACTTCGCCGCGGCCGCGCGCCGGGTGGCCATCGAAACGCGTGACGCGATCAACCGCTTCCGCTGATCCTGAATCGACGGTGCAATGAAAAAGGCGGCGACTCCGATGGAGCGCCGCCTTTGTCTTGATGGGGCCGGATTCAGTCCGACCGCATTCAGTCTGCCAGCAACTTGAGCAAGCCCTTCAGCGCATGGTCCACCGTCTGCGCGCGTACCTGCTGGCGGTCGCCCTTAAAGACCAGGCGCTCGGTATAGGTCTTGTCGCCTACCCGCCAGCCGAAGCAGACGGTGCCCACCGGCTTGCCCGGCACCGCGCCACCGGGGCCGGCGATGCCGGTGGTGGAGACGGCCAGGTCCGAACTGCTGTTGGCCACCGCGCCCTCGGCCATGGCGCCGGCGATCTCCTCGCTGACGGCACCATGCTGGGCGATCAGGGCTTCGGAAATGTCCAGCAGTTCATTCTTGGAAGCGTTCGAATAGGTGACGAAACCGCAGTCGAACCATTCCGACGATCCGGCGATCTCCGTGATGGCGTGGGCAATGCCGCCGCCGGTACACGATTCTGCAGTGGCGAGCAGCAGGCCCTTGGCTTTGAGAGTCTGGCCCACGCGGGTGGCTAGGTCTATCGTGCTGTCCATGAGTGTCATCCTCGGCTGTGCCGCAGTCTCGGCCCGTCGTGCGGGGCGGACCACGGTCGGTTGATCAACTTGCGCGAACTAGCATACTCCGATGTCGGCCCTTGTTGTATCGGACAAGCGCTGATTGTTCACTTACCAGTAGGCGCGCCAGAAGGCAAAGACCAGCAGGGTATAGAAGGCGGCCAGGATGTCGTCCCACATCACGCCGAAGCCGCCCTTGAAGCGGCGGTCGAACCAGGCGATCGGCGGCGGCTTGACCATGTCGAAGAAGCGGAACACCACGAAGGCCGCGAACTGCGTCTTCAGGCTGGCCGGCGTCACCAGCACCAGCACCAGCCAGAAGGCGATGATCTCGTCCCACACCATGCTGCCGTCGTCGGGCGAGTTCAGCGCCTGGCCGGTGCGATGGCAGGCCCAGATGCCGATGATGAAGCCGGCCACGATGATGGCCAGCCAGTTGCCGGCCGTGAAGACATGCGGCCAGCGCGTGGAGAGCACTGCGAAGGAGAGCCAGGCGAACAGCGTGCCGGCGGTACCCGGCATGATGGGCGAGAGGCCGCTGCCGAAACCCTGGGCGATCCAGTGGGCCGGATGGGCCAGCATGAAATGCGCGGTCGCTTTACGTTTCTTCGGGGCGGGTGGGGGCGGCGGGGGGAAGGGCGTGGCAGCTTGGTTCATGAACGGAAATGGTCGAAGGAATCCGGCGTGTCCTGCAGGGGTTCGCCTGCCGCATCCAGCAGGCGCAGGCCGGCAGCCGCATCGATGCTGCCGATGCGGGTGACCGGCGTGCCGGCGGCCTGGGCGGCCTTGTAGACGGCATCGCGCTGGCGTACCGGAGCGGTGAAGCAGAGTTCGTAGTCGTCACCACCGGAGAGCGTAAAGCGGCGGCGCAGGTGCAGGTCGCGCTGCTGCAGCGCCGGGCCGGGCGGCAGGGCGTCCACGTCCAGCGTCGCGCCGACGCGGGAGCGCGTCAGGATGTGGCCGAGGTCACCGGCCAGGCCATCCGAGATATCGATGGCGGCGTGGGCGATGCCGCGCAGGGCCTGGCCCAGTGCCACGCGTGGGGTCGGTGCGTGCATGCGCGGCGCGGCGACGGCCAGTTCTTCCGCATTGACGGCCAGGTCGTCGCTGAATTCGCGGCGATAGCCGGCCAGTGCCAGGCGCGCATCGCCCAGGCTGCCGGAGACCCAGATATCGTCACCGACGCGCGCGGCGTCGCGGCGCAGCGCCTGCTGCGGCGGCACTTCGCCGAACACGGTGATGCTGATGGTCAGCGGCCCCTTGGTGGTGTCGCCGCCGATCAGTTCGCAGCCATGTGCGTCGGCCAGCGCCAGCATGCCCTGGGAAAATGGTGCCAGCCATTCGGCGCGGGCTTCCGGCAGGGCCAGCGCCAGGGTGAAGGCGATCGGCTGCGCCCCCATGGCGGCCAGGTCGGACAGGTTCACGGCCAGGCACTTGTGGCCCAGTGTGGTGGGATCGGCATCGGGGAAGAAGTGGCGGCCGGCGACCAGCATGTCGCTGGAAATGGCCAGTTGCATGCCCGGTGCCGGTGTCATCAGCGCGCAGTCGTCCCCCACGCCGAGCGCCGTGCGGCTGTCGGGGGCGGGTGGGCGGCTGAAATAGCGCGCAATGAGTTCGAATTCGGAAAGCATGGGGCCGATTGTAACCAATCCGTCATGGCTTCAGGCGCACAATATCCGTCAGTTCTTGTGTGCGTATTGTGAATTGCTGCGGTGCAGCGAGAGCTGGCTGGGGGGCGCTATCCAGGCTAGTTCCGTGTGTTCCTCAAAGTCTAGGGGTTTTCCCCAATACCCGTCATTGGGAGGCGGTGGCAGCCTGTCGTGCCGGAAATCAAGCTGTGCGCAAATGCGCACATCACACGGTAACCGGACGTCATCTGCCCGCTGAAAGCCCATGTTCGCGAACATCATGTGCCATTGGTGAAACGCCGCAAAGCCAGTCCCGAAAAGGCTTTGCGCGGGGCAGCATAAGGCCGTCGGCCTATGATTGAGGGCCGACCTCTGCTAGAATCGACCCCCTTCGCAAGTCAACTAGAGAATACAGAGTTATGGATTCGATGATCAGTAAGAAAGAAGAAGTGCGTCAGCAACTTCGTCAGGCAGCGCTGGATTACCACGAGTTTCCCACCCCGGGCAAGATCGCGGTCACGCCCACCAAGCTGCTGACCAACCAGCGTGATCTCTCCCTCGCGTATTCTCCCGGCGTGGCCGCGGCCTGCGAAGAAATCGTGGCCGACCCGCTGAACGCCTTCCGCTACACCGCCCGTGGCAACCTGGTGGCCGTCATCACCAACGGCACCGCCGTGCTGGGCCTGGGCAACATCGGTGCGCTGGCCTCCAAGCCGGTGATGGAAGGCAAGGGCGTGCTGTTCAAGAAGTTCGCCGGCATCGACGTCTTCGACATCGAAATCAACGAAACCGACCCGGACAAGCTGATCGACGTCATCGCGGCCCTGGAGCCGACCTTCGGCGGCATCAACCTGGAAGACATCAAGGCCCCCGAGTGCTTCTACATCGAGCGCAAGCTGCGCGAGAAGATGAAGATCCCGGTCTTCCACGATGACCAGCACGGCACCGCCATCATCGTCGGCGCCGCCATCCTGAACGGCCTCAAGGTGGTCGGCAAGGACATCAAGAACGTCAAGCTGGTGGTCTCCGGCGCGGGCGCGGCAGCGCTGGCCTGCCTGGACCTGATCGTCGACCTCGGCTTCCCGATCGAGAACATCTACGTCACCGACCTGGCCGGCGTGGTCTACAAGGGCCGCAAGGAACTGATGGACCCGGACAAGGAGCGTTTCGCCCGCGAAACCGATGCCCGTACCCTGGCCGAAGTGATCCCCGATGCCGACATCTTCCTGGGCCTGTCGGCTGCAGGCGTGTTGAAGCCGGAGATGGTCAAGCAGATGGCGGCCCGTCCGCTGGTGCTGGCCCTGGCCAACCCGACCCCGGAAATCCTGCCGGAAGAAGTGATGGCCGTGCGCGACGACGCCATCATCGCCACCGGCCGTTCGGACTATCCGAACCAGGTCAACAACGTCCTGTGCTTCCCCTACATCTTCCGTGGTGCGCTCGATTCGGGCGCCACCACCATCACCCGCGAGATGGAGATCGCCACCGTCCACGCCATCGCCGAGCTGGCCCAGGCCGAGCAGTCCGATATCGTGGCCTCCACCTATGGCATCGCCAACCTGTCCTTCGGCCCGGAATACATCATTCCCAAGCCCTTCGACCCGCGCCTGATGATCAAGATCGCGCCGGCCGTGGCGCGTGCTGCCGAGAGCTCCGGCGTGGCCGCCCGTCCGATCCAGGACATGGATGCCTACATCGAGAAGCTGGAACAGTTCGTCTACCACAGCGGCACCTTCATGCGCCCGATCTTCCAGGTCGCCAAGAAGGCCGCCGAAGCCAACAAGCGCATCGTCTACGCCGAAGGTGAAGAAGAGCGCGTGCTGCGCGCGGTGCAGGTGATCGTCGATGAAAACCTGGCCAAGCCCATCCTGGTGGGCCGTCCGGAAGTGCTGGAACAGCGCATCAAGAAGTTCGGCCTGCGCCTGCGCCCCGGCACCGACTTCGAGGTCATCAACCCCAACTTCGACAATCGCTACCGCGACTACTGGCAGAGTTTCCTGGAGATGTCCCGTCGCAAGGGCGTCACCGAGCAGTACGCCAAGCTGGAAATGCGTCGCCGCCACACCCTGATCGGCTCCATGGCGATCCACAAGGGCGATGCCGACGGCATGATCTGCGGCACCTACGGCACCACCCAGTTGCACCTGCACTACATCGACCAGGTCCTGGGCAAGCGCGAAGGCGTCAATGTCTATGCCGCGATGAATGCGGTGATCCTGCCCAATCGCCAGCTGGTGATGGTGGACACCCACGTCAACGAAAATCCCAACGCCCGCGAGCTGGCCGAGATCACCATGTTGGCTGCCGAGGAAATGCGTCGCTTCGGCCTGCACCCGCGTGCGGCCCTGCTGTCGCACTCGAACTTCGGTTCCAGCAACAGCGAATCGGCCCGCAAGATGCGCGAAGCACTGGGCATCCTGCGCGAGATCGCACCGGACCTGGAAGTGGATGGCGAAATGCACGGCGACACCGCGCTCGAATCCAAGCTGCTGCATGCAGTGATCCCGGATTCGCCGTTGAAGGGTGACGCCAACCTGCTGGTCATGCCCAACATCGATGCCGCCAACATCGCCTACAACCTGCTCAAGACCGCATCGGGCAACGGTGTGGCGATCGGCCCCATCCTGCTGGGTTGTGCCAAGCCGGTCCATATCCTGACGCCGTCGGCCACCGTTCGCCGCATCATCAACATGACCGCCCTGTGCGTCATGGATGCGCTGTCGGAGCGTTGATGGTCCGCTGATGGCGCATTGATTCAAGCGCAAGACCGCGAAAGCGGCGCATGTCGAACAGACATGCGCCGTTTTTTTTCGTCCCATCCAGCGGGGTGGTCAGGATGGATTCCCGGACATGCGGCGCGGCAGCATTCCGGGAATCCGCCCGGACTTCTGCACGTTTTTCCCTGATCCAGAAATGAAAATGCAATTAAATCAATGACTTACGTATTTTTGAGGCCCTGCCTGGTTCTTGGCACGAAGTCTGCAATAAGAGCCACAAAACAAAAGCAAAAACGGAGACAGACCTCTGATGCGGGCCAGCATCGTCCACACCCTGACGGCTGCTTGCGTCGCTCTCCTGATTGCCTTGTTCCAGTTCCACCAAAAGCAAGATGACCCGCCGCACGACCGACGCGCCAGCGCCGGGAAGGAGCGGCCCACACAGGAGATATCCATGAGCGACAACGTCAAACTGAGCGCGGCAGAGTACCGCAAGCGCATCTTCGCCATCCTCGGCGCATCCTCGGGCAACCTGGTCGAATGGTTCGACTTCTATGTCTATTCCTTCTGCGCGATCTACTTCGCGCCGGCCTTCTTCCCCAAGGGCGACGCCACCAGCCAGTTGCTCAACACGGCAGGCGTGTTCGCCGCCGGCTTCCTGATGCGCCCCATCGGCGGCTGGCTGTTCGGCCGCATCGCCGACAAGCATGGCCGCAAGACCTCCATGCTGATCTCGGTGCTGATGATGTGCGGCGGCTCGCTGGCCGTGGCCGTGATGCCGACCTACGCCACCATCGGCGCCTGGGCCCCGGCCCTGCTGCTGCTGGCACGCCTGTTCCAGGGCCTGTCGGTGGGCGGTGAATACGGCACCTCGGCCACCTACATGAGTGAGGTGGCGCCCAATGGTCGTCGCGGCTTCTTCGCCTCCTTCCAGTACGTGACCCTGATCGGCGGCCAGTTGCTGGCCGTGCTGGTGCTGTTCGGCATGCAGCAATGGCTCACCAAGGCCGAGCTGATGGCCTGGGGCTGGCGCGTTCCCTTCGTGCTGGGCGCGGTCGGTGCGCTGGTGGCGATGTACCTGCGCAGCTCGCTGGCCGAGACCTCGTCGGCCGGTGCACGCAAGAAGAAGGACGCCGGCACCCTGAAGGGCTTGCTGCAGCACAAGCGCGCCTTCCTGAACGTGGTCGGCTTCACCGCCGGTGGGTCGCTGATGTTCTACACCTTCACCACCTACATGCAGAAGTACCTGGTCAACACCGCCGGCATGGACCCCAAGGTCGCCAACGGCGTCATGACCGGCGCGCTGTTCGTCTACATGATCCTGCAACCGATCTTCGGCGCCATCTCGGACAAGATCGGCCGTCGCAATTCCATGCTCTGCTTCGCCTTCTTCGGCATGATCGGCACCTTCCCCATCCTGCACTTCCTGAAGGACGTGAGCAGCCCGGGCGTGGCCATGGCGCTGGCCATCCTGGCCCTGACCATCGTCAGCTTCTACACCTCCATCAGCGGCCTGATCAAGGCCGAGATGTTCCCGCCCGAAGTGCGTGCCCTGGGCGTGGGCCTGTCCTATGCGGTGGGTAACGCCATCTTCGGCGGTTCGGCCGAGTTCGTGGCGCTGTCGCTGAAGTCGGCTGGCGTGGAATCGGCCTTCTACTGGTATGTCAGCGCTCTGTGCCTGGTGGCCCTGATCATCAGCCTGCGCATGCCCGACCCGCAACGCCATGGCCACCTCAAGGGTGATGTCGCCATGAACCCGGACGAGCAGGACACCGCCGAGCCCGGCAAGCTGCACAAGCCGGCCTGATTGGTGTAACGCCAGCATCAGCGCAGGTTCAGCGCGGCAGCTTCGGCGGTCGCGTTATCATGTGGCCTTCAACGCGGCGCCCAGCGGGGCGCCGCGCTGCTTTTATCCCCGCGGACCTGTCACTTCGAACGCATGCGAGCCAGACGCAACCTGCTGATCCTGATCTTGTTCTTCGCCACCACGCTGCTGGTGTGCGGGATCACCTATCGCGTGGCCCTGCGCAAGGCGGCGACGGACCAGCAGAACATGGGCGCGGCGCAATTGCAGATCGCCGCGCTGGACCTGGAATCGATCCTGCAGAAGTACGAGGCCTTGCCCTTTGCCCTGGGCTTCCAGACCGATGTGCGCCAGGTCCTGCAGCATCCCGAGGACGCCCTGGCGGTGGACCGCCTGAACCGCGCCTTCAAGACCATCCAGCAGCAATCCCGGGCAGTCAATATCTTCATGCTGGATCGCCGGGGACTGACGCTGGCGTCCAGCAACTGGGACGATGAGTTCAGCTTTGTCGGGCGCGACTTCGGTTTTCGCCCCTACTTCCGCGAGGCGGTACAGGGGCGGGCAGGGCGCTTCTACGGCATCGGCAACATCTCCAGCGAGCCGGGCTATTTCATCGCGCAACCGATCTACCGGCGCCAGGACCAGGCCGAGGGTGACCTGCCCATCGGCGTCATGGTGGTCAAGGTGGACCTGGCCGAATTCGAACATACCTGGCGCAGCAGCAGCGATCCGATCACCCTGACCGATGCCGGCGGCGTGGTCTTCCTCTCCAACCGGCCGGAATGGAAATACCACAGCCTGCAGGCCCTGAGCGCGCCGGTGCAGCAGGAGCTGGCCGGCACCCACCAATATGCAGACCTGCCCATCACTCCGGTGACGGCGCTACCGCCGGCCCTGCAGCGCGGCTTCGGCACCCATGTCTCGCGCACGGTGGGGCGGCTGGGCTGGCAACTGATGCTGTTCCCTTCGCAGGCACGCATGCAGCGCACGGCCATGCTCTCGACCATGGCCGCCGCCCTGTTCATGCTGGCACTGGCCATTTCGCTGCTGGCCTGGTACCAGCACCGGCGCCGCCTGCAGGAGCGGCTGGAGTCCCGCGATGCCCTGCGCCGCGCCGCCGCGGAACTGGACCAGCGCATCGCCCAGCGTACCGAAGAACTGACCGCCGCCAACCAGGCCATCGCCACCAAGTACGCCAAGCTGCAGCAGACCGAAAGCCTCTTGCGCAGCACCCAGGACGAGCTGGTCCAGGCCGGCAAGCTGGCCATGCTGGGCCAGATGGCGGCCGGCGTCACACACGAGCTGAACCAGCCGCTGGCGGCGATTCGCGCCTTTGCCGACAATTCGGTGAAGTTCCTGGCCCGTGGCCAGCAGGCCCAGGTGGCGGAAAACCTGCAACACATCAGCAGCGCCAGCGCCCACATGGGCCGCATCATTGGCCAGTTGAAGGGCTTTGCGCGCAAGAGCGGCGATGCGCCGGTGGCGGTCGATCTGCGCCAGGCCATCGAGGCCTCGGTGCTGCTGCTGTCGGGTGACTTCGAGAAGCAGGGCGTCGAGGTACGCATCGAACTGCGCGAAGCCGTCCACGTCACCGGCGACGTGGTGCGCACCGAGCAGGTCCTGATCAATCTCTTGCGCAATGCCCTGGATGCCGTCGAAGAGGCGCCGCGCAAATGCGTCTGCGTGCTGCTGGAGGTCGATCACGCCCAGCGCCAGGCGGTGCTGCGCATCCGCGATTCCGGTACCGGCATCGCCGACGAGGTGGCCCCGCACCTGTTCGAACCCTTCTTCACCACCAAGTCTTCCAGCAAGGGCCTGGGGCTGGGACTGGCGATTTCCTCATCGATCGTGCAAGCCATGAATGGTCAGTTGAGCGCGCATAATCATGAACAAGGCGGCGCCGAATTCGTGGTGCGCCTGCCCCTGTTGAAGACGGAGAATTGATGGACAGACAAAGCGGCGCCCAGAGCGCCATCCTGATCGAGGACGAGCAGGCGGTGCGCCACGCCACCGCCCAGGCGCTGGAGCTGGAGGGTTTTACGGTGACCGCCTGCGCCAGCGCCGAGCAGGCCCTGCCTTTGCTGACCCGTGACTTTGCCGGTGTGCTGGTGACCGATGTGCGCCTGCCGGGCTGGTCCGGCCTGCAGGTGCTGGCGCATGTGGTGGCCATCGACCCCGACCTGCCGGTGATCGTGGTCACCGGCCACGGCGACGTCGGCATGGCAGTGGAGGCCATGCGTGCCGGCGCCTATGACTTCGTCGAAAAACCCTTCAGTTCGGACGGCCTGCTGGAGATCGCCCTGCGCGCCCAGGAAAAGCGCAGCCTGGTGCTGGAAAACCGCCGCCTGCGCGAAGCCTGGGCGCATGACCCGGAACTGCCGCCGCTGGTCGGCCAGTCGCCCGCCATCGAACGCGTGCGCACGCTCATCCGCAGCCTGGGACCGGCCGACGTGGATGTCCTGATCAACGGCCAGACCGGGACCGGCAAGGAAGTCGTGGCGCGCCAGCTGCATGCCGCCAGCGGCCGCAAGGGGCCGTTCGTGGCCCTCAATTGCGGCGCCCTGCCGGAAACCGTGTTCGAGAGCGAAATTTTCGGCCACGAAGCCGGCGCCTTCACCGGTGCGCAAAAGCGTCGCATCGGCAAGCTGGAATATGCCGACGGCGGCACGCTCTTCCTCGACGAAATCGAAAGCATGCCGCTGGCCTTGCAGGTCAAGCTGCTGCGCGTGCTGCAGGAGCGGCGCCTGGAGCGCCTGGGCGGCAACGAGTCGGTCGCCATCGATTGCCGCGTGATCGCCGCCAGCAAGGCCGACCTGCTGAAGCTGGCCGGCGAGGGCCAGTTCCGCGAAGACCTGTACTACCGCATCGGCGTGGTTTCCATCGACCTGCCGGCGCTGAACCAGCGCAGCAGCGACATCCCGCTGCTGCTGGCGCATTTCTGCCAGGCGGCGGCGGTGCGTTACCGGCGCGAGTCGCCCCCCTGGACGGCAGCGCAGATGCAGCAGTGGCAGCAGCGCGACTGGCCCGGCAACGTGCGCGAGCTGCGCAATTTCGCCGACCGCTGGGTGCTGGGCGTGGAACAGATTGCCGGCCTCGGTACGCGTGCCGGCGACCTGCCGTCGTCCCCCTTGCCGGAGCAGGTGGAACAGTTCGAAGCCGGCCTCATCGCCGCCGCCCTGAAGGACAGCGAGGGCAGCGTAGCGGTGGCGGCCGAACGATTGGGGATTCCGCGCAAGACGCTCTACGACAAGATTCGCAAGTACCAGCTGGCGGCCGCTTGAGGCGGGCAGGGAAGAGAAGGGAAAACGAAGCAGCCGGCGGTCCGTGCGGGTTTCGTTCGGTCGACCATTGCCGACTTGCCAAGGCGACGATTGCGATTCCGGGCGATAATGCCGGCTGTTGATCATCCAGACCAAGGCATTCCCCCATGCGCGACATCATCAATGGCTTCCTGCGCTTCCAGCAGGACGTCTTCCCCTCCCGCAAGGAGCTGTTCAAGACCCTGGCCACCGGGCAGACGCCCAAGGCCCTGTTCATCTCCTGTTCGGACAGCCGCATGGTGCCGGAGCTGGTCACCCAGCGCGAACCGGGCGACCTGTTCGTCATCCGCAACGCCGGCAATATCGTGCCGTCCTTCGGCCCCGAGCCGGGCGGCGTGAGTGCCACGGTGGAATACGCGGTGGCGCAGCTGAAGGTCTCCGACATCGTCATCTGCGGCCACTCCGACTGCGGCGCCATGACCGCCGTGGCGACCTGTGCCTGCCTGGATCACATGCCGGCCGTGCGCAACTGGCTGCACCATACGGATGCGGCCCGCATGATCAACGAATCCCGCCCGCACGCCACCGAAAAGGACCGCATCGACGGCATGGTGCGCGAGAACGTGATCGCCCAGCTGAACAACATCCGCACCCATCCCTCGGTGGCGGTGGCCCTGGCGCAGGGCCGCCTGGCGTTGCACGGCTGGGTCTATGACATCGAATCCGGCTCCATCCTGGCGCTGGATGCCGCCAGCAATACCTTCGTGCCGCTGGCCGAACATCCGGCCGCCAGCAGCGCCGACTGAGGCGCTCCTCGCTGCGCCACCACCCGCCGTCGCTCGACGGCGGGCCCCCTCCTGACCTACCGACCCCACGCCGGCAACAGCAAAACTACGAGATGCCAATCTGCGTCCGCAGTGATAGCATCTAGTAAGTTGCATTATGAAAGTAAGTTACCATCCCGCCTCTTGTCGGGATGGCAACGGTGTGCCGCTGCCTGTCAGCGCCGCCCGTCGGGTGGTCGCAGGCGGGGCATGGGTGATGAACGACTTGTGAGGAAGGAGCAGGCCATGCAGCAGGAAATCGTGATCAGTTCGCCGCGTCGCACCGCGATCGGCAGCTTTGGCGGCAGTCTGAAGGACGTCCCCGCCGTGGAGCTGGGCGCCCAGGCGATCCGGGCGGTCTTGCAGAACACCCGTATCGCCCCGGAAGTGGTCGATTCGGTGGTGATGGGCAATGTGATCCAGGCCGGCAACGCCATGAACCCGGCCCGCCAGGCTGCGATCAAGGGCGGTCTGCCGGTCGAGACCCCGGCCATGGCGATCAACCGCGTCTGCGGTTCCGGCGCCCAGGCGGTGGTGACGGCACTGGGCGAGATCAGCGCCGGGCTGTCGCGCTGTGTCATCGCCGGCGGCATGGAAAACATGGAACGCGCCCCCTATCTGCTGCCCGGGGCGCGTGCCGGCATGCGCATGGGCGATGGCGCGGTGATCGACGCCATCCTCAGCGACGGCCTCAACGACGCCTTCTCCGGCAAGCATTCCGGCTGGCATACCGAAGACCTGGTGCAGCAGTTCAGCCTCAGCCGCGAGCAGCAGGACCGCTACGCCGCGCAGAGCCAGCAGCGCTTCGCCGCCGCCCAGGCGGCCGGCTACTTCAGCCGCGAGATCCTGCCCATTACCCTCACCAGCAAGAAAGGTGAACAGATCTTCGACCAGGACGAGTCCGTGCGCCCCGACACCACGGTCGAATCGCTGGCCCGCCTGAAGCCGGCCTTCCGCAAGGATGGCAGCATCACCGCCGGCAATGCGCCCGGCGTGAATGCCGGTGCGGCGGCGATGATCGTGAGTACCCGCGAGACCGCCGATTCTTTGGGCCTGGCCCCGATGGTGGTTGTGCGCGCAGCGGCCGTCAGTGGCGTGGAGCCGGGCATGTTCGGCCTGGGACCGGTGCCGGCGATCCGCCAGGCGCTGGCCCGCGCCCGCTGGAGCCTGGGCGAGGTGGACCGTTTCGAGATCAACGAAGCCTTTGCCGCCATCGCGCTGGCGGTGCAGCGTGAGCTGGACATTCCGTCCGACATCCTCAACATCGACGGTGGCGCCATCGCCCACGGTCACCCCATCGGCGCCACCGGGGCCATTCTCATCACCAAGGCCGCCCACGCGCTGCAGCGCACCGGCCAGCGGCGCGCCGTGGTGTCGCTGTGCATCGGCGGTGGCCAAGGTATCGCCCTGTGTCTGGAAGCGCTGGCCTGAGAACCTCGCGCCACCGGCCTGGAGGAACAAAAAAGCCGAGCCCGACCACATGGGTCGGGCTCGGCTTTTCTACGACGGGCGCCCGCAGGCGCTCGCTCAGCGCTTCAGTGCGGGTTGCGAACCCTTGCCGAAGATCAGGTTGGCGATCACGGCCACGACCACGTTGAGGGTCAGGGCGATCAGGCCGGTGTAGAGGGTGTAGGTCTCGCCACCGATGATGAAGCTATGGACCGGCTTGATGCCATCGGCAAAGGCCATCCAGCTGCCTCCGACGATGCCCACGGCCCAGCCGCACAGCAGGGCGCGCGCACCGAACCAGCCGACGAACAGGCCGAACACCAGGGCCGGGAAGGTCTGCAGGATCCACACGCCGCCCAGCAACTGCAGGTCCAGCGCGAACTTGGTCGGCAGGAACAGGATGAACACCAGCGCGCCGAACTTGACCACCAGCGACACGATCTTGGCCACCTTGGCTTCGCCTTCATGGCTGATGCCAGGATTGACGTAAGGCTTCCAGAAATTGCGGGTGAACAGGTTGGAGGCACCGATGGACATCACCGCAGCCGGCACCAGCGCACCGATGGCGATGGCGGCGAAGGCGAAGCCGGCGAACCAGCCCGGGAACAGGTTGTTGAACAGCGCCGGTACCACGTCGTTGTTGGCTTGCACCTTGATGCCAGCGGCATAGGCCATGTAACCCAGCAGGGCGATCAGACCCAGCAGCACGGTATAGGCCGGCAGGAACACCGCGTTCTTGCGGATGGTATTGGCGTCCTTGGCGGCGAAGATACCGGTCAGCGTATGCGGATACATGAAGGCCGCCAGTGCCGAACCCAGGGCCAGCGAGGCGAAGGGCAGGAACTGCGTGGGCTTCAGGGTCAGGCCGGTAGCGCCACCCTTGAGGGCGAAGGCATCGCGCGCCGAGCTGAACACCGCACCGTAGCCACCCAGCTTGGCCGGCACCACCACCACCGCCACGATCACCACGATGTAGATCATGATGTCCTTGACGAAGGCGATCAGCGCCGGCGCCCGCAGGCCGGCCGAGTAGGTGTACAGCGCCAGGATCACGAAGGCCGCCAGCAGCGGCAGTTCACCGGTCAGGCCCAGGGCCTTGATGACCACTTCCATGCCGATCAGCTGCAGCGCGATGTAGGGCATGGTGGCGACCACGCCGGTCAGGGCGATGGCGAACTCCAGCGGACGCGACTGGTAGCGACCCCAGACCACATCGGCAGCGGTCACGTGACCGGCCTTGTGGGCGGCATGCCACAGCTTGGGCATGATCACGAACACGATGGGATAGACCAGGATGGTGTAGGGCAGGGCGAAGAAGCCATAGGCCCCCACCGCATAGACCAGCGCCGGCACGGCGATGACGGTATAGGCGGTATAGAAGTCGCCGCCGACCAGGAACCAGGTGATCCAGGTGCCGAAGTTGCGGCCACCCAGGCCCCATTCATCGAGGTGGGCGCCCTTGTTGCTGGGGCCGGCCATCCATTTCGAGGCCATGAAGCCCAGCACGGTGACCAGCACGAAGAAGAACAGGAAGACCCAGAGGGCGGTCCAGTGGATGTTGGTGGTCTCCATCACTCGACTCCCTTTTTCAGGCCATCACGATAGACCAGCCAGATGATCAGGGAAGTCAGCGGCACCCACGCCAGCTGATACCAGTAGAAGAAGGGGAAGCCGAACAGGCTGGGCAGTTCCTGGTTGTAGAACGGCACCCAGAGCAGGGCGAGGAAGGGTAGCAACAGCAATAGGCGCAAAGGACTCTTTACGGATGGGGCAGCGACGGACATCTGTTCTCCTCTGTCGTTTTGAAGGTGGTAGGGCGTTTTTGACGCCCTGTTTTTTTATCCCCCGGACAGGTCATGTCCGGGTATTGATGCTGAACCTGCGCGCAGCGGCAGCCTGCCGACGGATGCGCTCAGCCGGCTGGCTGCAGCCTGGTGGTGAATGTCCCTGATCGTGGATTGTCGGCACGCGAATGCGGCTTTTTTTGTTGGTCGTAGTATTGGCATTTACGACAAGCAGAACAAGCGGGGCACCACGTAGAGCGACTCAGTAGGACTACGTAGGGATGGGGCGGAAGGTCGGTGGTTCGGGGAGGTCGCCGGCCCGGCGCCGAGGTCGGCGCCGGGTGCGGGGTCTGCTGCGGGATCGGCCAGGGGGCGGCCAGGGGGCGGCCAGAGAATCAGCCGTTGAGCAGTTTCATGCTGGCTTCGGTGTAGCGCTCACCGGCGGCGGCGCCGCGTGGGAAGACCGCATCCAGGTTCTGCAGATCCTGGGCAGAAAGCTTCACATTGCAGGCGCCGGCATTTTCTTCCAGATAGTGTCGGCGCTTGGTGCCGGGGATGGGGACCAGATGCGGGTCCTGGGCCATCACCCAGGCCAGTGCCAGCTGGCTCGGCGTGCAGCCGTGCTGGCTGGCGATTTCCTTCACTTTTGCCACCAATTGCAGGTTGCGCTGGAAATTCTCGCCCTGGAAGCGCGGATTGCTGCGCCGGAAATCATCCTCGGCCAGATCCTCGACGCGCTGGATGGCGCCGCTCAGGAAACCCCGGCCCAGCGGGCTGTAGGCCACGAAGCCGATGCCCAGTGCGCGGCAGGTGGCCAGCACGTCGCTTTCCGGGTCGCGCGTCCACAGCGAATATTCGCTCTGCAGCGCGGTGACCGGGTGCACCCGGTGCGCCCGCTCCAGCGTCGCCGATGACGCCTCGGACAGGCCGATGTAGCGGATCTTGCCGGCCCGCACCAGGTCGGCCAGCACGCCCATGCTGGCTTCGATGGGGGTGTTGGGATCGATGCGGTGCTGGTAGTAGAGGTCGATGGCCTCGATGCCCAGGCGCTTGAGGCTGCCCTCGACCGCTTGCCGGATATAGGCCGGGCTGCCGTCCACGCCGCGCACGGTGGGATCGGCCGGGTCGCGCTTGAAGCCGAACTTGGTGGCGATGAAGAACTTGTCGCGGCGCCCCTTGATGGCACGTCCGACCAGCTCTTCATTGGTGTAGGGGCCGTACATGTCGGCCGTGTCCAGCAGGTTGATGCCCAGCTCCAGGGCGCGGTCGATGGTGGCTAGCGATTCCTGGTCGTCGCGCCGGGCGTAGAAATCGCTCATGCCCATGCAGCCCAGGCCGATGGCCGAGACCAGCGGGCCGTTGCTGCCCAGTCGGCGGGTACCGACGGCGGATTCCGGTTGCAGGTGGGAGGTGATGGGTTCGGTCATGGTGCAATCCTTTCTTTGGTTGAGGCCGGTCGGGGCAGCCCTGCCGGAATCGCCGGCGCCATGCGCGCCTGCTGTTCCAGGGTGTCGTACAGCACCAGCTTGTGGTGCAGCACGGCCAGGTTTTCCTGCAGTTCGGCCAGGGTTTGCTGGACGCTTAGCGTATGGGCCTGCAGCATCGCCTTGCGTTCCATGACACTCTCCACGGTATTGCCGTCGCGCCGCAGCTCGGCGTAGCGCAGCATGGCGCGCACCGGCAGGCCGGTGGCCTTGAGCTTCTTCAGGAAGGCGATCCAGTTCAGGTCTTCCTGGGTATAGCGCCGGTGCCGGTTGTCGCGCCGCTCGACCGGGTCGAGCAGGCCTATCCTCTCGTAGTAGCGCAGGGTATGCACCGACAGGCCGGTGGCCGCAGCAGCTTGGGCAATGGTCAGGGAAGAGGTCATGGCAGCCAGTCTAGAAGTTGGAGTGCGCTCGAAGTCAAGCGGGCATCGCTGCATTATCGGCCTGTCAGGATGGGCGCGCTGATCGTGGCCAAGATCGGGCCGCGAAGCTGTGCCTTGGGCGATGGCCGCAGCAGACAGTACAATGCGCGCTGCCCATTCCCCTCTCATTGCCGGAGCCCTCATGCACATCGACGCCGCCACCCAACTTCTGCTCGACGCCCGCCACAGCGGCCTGGCCCTGGACTGGCGCCGGCTGGCGGTGGGCGACGCCGAGACCGCCTACGCGGTGCAGGATGCGCAACTGCGCCGGCTGGGGCCGGTGGGCGGGTGGAAGGTGGGCAGCAAGGGCGATGGCAGCACGCCCGGCTGCGCGCCCCTGCCGCTGTCGGGCATCCTGCCCTCGGGCGCCCGACTGGCCGGGCCGCAGTGGCGCATGCGCGGGCTGGAAGTGGAACTGGCCTTGCGGGTGGGGCGCGATTTCGATCCCGGCACGCAACTGCCCGACGAGGCCGAACTGCGCACCGTCTTCGACGCCATCCTGCCGGCTATCGAAGTGGTGGAGACGCGCCTGGGACATCCGCCCTGCGGCAATCCCTGGGCCGGCATGGCCGACCTGCAGAGCCATGGCGCGCTGGTGACCGGTCAGCCCCAGCCGCTGCCGCCGCAGTTGTCATTGCGCACGGTCGAGGCCAGCCTGGTCATCGATGGCCAGCCCATCACCCGCACCAGCGGCGGCAACCCGGCCGACCTGTGGCCCATGCTGGGCTGGCTGGCGCAGCATTGCGCCCAGCGCGGCCAGCCCTGGCGCCGGGGTCAGATCATCACCACCGGCTCCTGTACCGGCCTGCAACTGGCGCGCGGCGGTCTGCTGGTGGAAGCCGCGCTGGAAGGCGTGGGTGCGGTGTCGCTGCAGTTTGCGAACTGAGCCTCAACTGAACCTCAACTGAACCTCAACTGAGCACGGACGCGCTCAGCCCATCACCTGCGCAATCAGGCGACCGACTTCGGCATGCACCGCGTCGCGCCGGGCCGCTTCGGCCGTGTTCTCGGTGAGATAGACCGCAAACAGCAGCGGCGCGCCCTGCGGCGTCCACACCACTCCCACGTCGTTGGCCGTACCGCGGTCACCGGTCCCGGTCTTGTCTCCCACCTTCCAGCCCGCCGGCAGGCCGGCGCGCACGCGCTTGTCGCCGGTCTGGTTGGCCAGCAGCCACTGCGTGATCTGCTCGCGCGAGGCTGGTGCCAGGGCATTGCCCAGCACCACCTGGCGCAGGTCGGCGGTCATGGCGGCCGGGGTGGTGGTGTCACGCGGGTCGCCGGGGATGGCTTCGTTGAGCGTGGGTTCGTTGCGGTCCAGGCGTGTAAGCTCGTCGCCCAGCGTCCGCACGAAACCGGTCAGCCCGGCCGGGCCGCCCATGCTGGCCAGCATCAGGTTGGCGGCGGTATTGTCAGACAGCGTGATGGCCGCCTCGCACAACTGCGCCATGGACAGGCCGGCGCCACCAGTGTGCTTGCCGGTGGTGGGCGAGTAGGGGACCAGGTCCTGCTGGCGATAGACGATGCGCCTTGCCAGGCGCTCCCGGCCTTCATCGACCCGGCGCAGCACCGCTGCCGCCGCCAGGAACTTGAAGGTACTGCACATGGGGAAGCGCTCGTCGGCGCGATAACCCCACTGCCGGCCATGGACGGTATCCACCAGCGATACGCCCAGGCGGCCGCCGATATCGGCTTCCAGCTGCGCCAGTTTCTGAACGATACTGGACGAGTCCATAGTTTTACTTGCGCCTTGTACCTCGCCAGCCCAGCTACGGCTGATCAGGCCACCGGCCGCCAGGGCCGTGAGGGCCAGGAAGTTGCGTCTTCCGGACATGTTTTCTCCTAGTAATTTGTTGATTGCGGGTTTGCGACAGGCCAGATCATAGGCAGTGGCGGCGATGACCACAATTCATGATAATTGGCCGTAGACCCAAGAAAATCTGATGCCTGGAGACTCCATGTATTTGCCGTTGAATGCCTTGCGCGCCTTCGAGATGTCGGCCCGCCACCTGTCCTTCACCCGCGCCGCCGAGCAATTGAGCGTGACCCAGACGGCCGTGAGCATGCAGGTCAAGAACCTGGAACAGCGCCTCGGCGTGGCCCTGTTCCGGCGCTTGCCGCGTGGCCTGGCGCTGACCGATGAGGGACAGGCGCTGCTACCGGTGGTGGCCCAGTCCTTCGGGCGCATCGCCGACGTGCTGGGTCAGTTCGAGCATGGCCGTCGCCGCGAAGTGCTCACCGTGGGCGTGGTCGGCACCTTTGCCGTGGGCTGGCTGATGCCGCGCCTGCGGGAATTCCAGCAGAACCATCCCTTCGTCGACCTGCGCCTGCTGACCAACAACAACCGGGTCGATCTGGCCGGCGAGGGTCTCGATTATGCGATCCGCTTTGGCGATGGTGCATGGCATGGCACCGAGGCTGAACGTCTGTTCGAGGCGCCGCTGGCGCCGATGTGCGCGCCGGCCCTGGCCGCGCAATTGCGCAGCCCTGCCGACCTGGCGAGCCAGACCCTGCTGCGTTCCTACCGCAGCGACGAGTGGAACCAGTGGTTCGCCGCCGCCGGCGCGCCTTGCCCGCCCTTGCGCGGCTTCGTGTTCGACTCCTCGCTGGCGCTGGCCGAAGCGGCTGCCCAGCAGGCCGGTGTAGCCTTGCTGCCGGTACTGATGTTCGAGCGGGAGCTGCGCCAGGGGCGGCTGGTCTGCCCCTTCGAGACCGGCATCGTCACCGGTGCCTACTGGCTCACCCGCCTCAAATCCCGGCCGCAGGGGGCGGCCATGACGGCGTTTCGCGACTGGCTGCAGGGGCATGCGGCCGGGATGTAGGCGCGCCGGAAGTGAGGATTACCTGCAACAGGAAGTCAATGTCAGAAAATTCCTGATAGACGCGGCCGCCGCATGCAAATAGAATAAATCATATAAACAATTTATACGGTTCGTGCCGGGCCGTGAAGCGGGTGATGTGGGTGGGGTGGTAAAGCCGGCATGGGTGGTTCGTCAAGCACTGACACCATCCGCCAACAGACAGCCAACAGAGGCACATTGAAAGGGGGTTAGTCATGCACTACTTCGCAAAGCTCTATCGCAAGCTGGTCGATTACCTGAACGATTCCAGCGAACTGGACACCGGTTCCCATCGTGGCGCGCCGCATAGCTGCAGCCTGTACTCGGGTTTGTCGACAATGTCGCGCGACAACTCTTCCCGCTGATCCTCCCGCTGATCCTCACGCCGGCGGCCCCTGGTCGCCGGTTACGGAGCGGGACTTTGCTGCCCGCACCGCCTGCCTCCTGCCTCCCGCTTCCCGCTTCCCGCTACGCCCCATTCCACCGCGCCGCACCAAAAAAAGGCCGCATCATCGATGCGGCCCAAGTACTGCTACTTACCGGAAGTGTTTCAGTACCGCACCTGGCGGTCACTGCATAAAGGTCTGATCTAGTCGGGAATCACCGCCGTGGCATCCACCTCGACCAGGTATTCCGGACGGGCGAAGGCGGTCACCACGATCCCCGTCGAGACCGGATAGACGCCCTTGAGCCACTTGCCCACCACCGTATAGACATCCTCGCGGAAACGCGGGTCGGAGATATAGATGGTGAGCTTGCAGATATGGTCCAGCTGGCTGCCGGCTTCCTTGAGCAGCATGTCGATGTTCTTCATGGCCTGTTCGGTCTGTCCCTTGACGTCGCCGATGCAGACGCTCTCGGAGGTATCGAGGTCCTGGCCGATCTGTCCCCGCAGGAAGACCATGGTGCCGCGGGCCACCACGGCCTGGCAGAGGTCATTGTCCAGCTTCTGTTCGGGATAGGTTTCACGAGTGTTGAACTTGCGGATGCGGGTATGGGCCATGTCGGTTCCGGAAATGGGTGGTTGGGATAGTGAGCGGGGCTTCTTACTTCTTGTCGAAATAGCCGGCGCGGATGGTGGCGCCGATGAGATTGACGATCAGGCGGCCGGCGGTGACGCCACTGATCTTGCTGGCATTGTCCTTGGCCGGCTGGATTTCCACGATGTCCATGCCCACCACGCGGCCCTTGCGCACCAGGCCGTGGATCAGCTTGCGCGCCTGCAGGAAGGTGACGCCGCCCGGCGCGGGGCCATCGACGGCCGGCATGATGGCGCAGTCCAGGCCATCGGCATCGATGGTCAGATAGTAGTTGCCGCCATCGGGAATGCGCGCCAGCACCGCATCCATGCCGATGTCGTGCAATTCATAGGCGCTGATCAGGTCGGCACCCCATTCCTTGGCGGCGCGATAGTCGGCCGGCCGCCCGCTGCCCTGGGCGCGCAGGCCGATCTGTACGATGTGCTTGACGTAGGGCAGTTCCGAGGCACGGCGGATCACGCTGGACAGGCCGTCGCGCACGCCGTTGACCTCGTCGCGCCAGTCGAGGTGGGCATCGATGTGGACCAGCGTGATCGGCCCGACTTCATCGAAGCCGCGCAGCACCGGGTTGGTGATGCCATGGTCGCCACCCAGCACGATGGGCAGGGCGCCGCCGCGCAGGATCTGGCGCACCGCGCTCTCGGCACGCTGCTTGTGCAGCTCCGGCTGGGCCAGGTCGGGCAGGACATCGCCGCAATCGACGAAGCGGATATCCTCGCGCTCCTGCAGCAGCGGGCCATCGATATCGAAGTCATAGTGGCTGGGATGACGCACCATGCGATCGCTCAGGTCGCGCAGGGCCTGCGGCGCATTGGTCTGGTCGTTGCTGTACTGGCGCGGGCCGTAGGCGGCGCCGAAGGGGACCCCCAGGACCGCAATGTCGGCCTTGAAGTCGGTGAGGTCGGTGACCAGCTCCGAATACAGCAGGGTCTTGTGGCCGGTGCGCGGTGCGGTGAGATTGTCCATGGATGGTTTCCTGATAGAAGAAATGCAGCGGGCCTGCATGCATCGATGAGGCAGCGATGGGCCGCTGTGGATGCATTCACTGTAGTGAGTCGCGGTGATGATAGAAAATGATTCTTTTGGAGGTATAGTTTCATTTTTCGAGACTTTGCAATTTCACCGCAACGGTGCATGCAGACAGGAGCGTCATGATCAGGCTGGATTTCGATGAGCGCGACCTGCGCTCGCTGCGGGTCTTCTGCAACGTCGCCGAGGCCGGTGGTTTCGCCGCCGCCGAGCGGGTGCTGCTGATGTCCAAGGCCTCCATCAGTCGCCATGTACGCGAGGTGGAGGAACGCCTGGGCGTACGCCTGTGCGAGCGTGGACCAGCCGGCTTCCGGCTCACGCCCGAGGGCGAGGTGGCGCTCAAGCTGGCCACCACCGCCCTGCGTTCGCTGGAGCGCATCCGTCCCGAGATCGATGCCGTGCATGGTGTGCTGTCCGGGCCGCTGGCGCTGGGGGTGGTGGAGCATGCCCTGAGTCATCCCGATTGCAAGTTGCCGCAGGCCATCGCCGCGCTCAAGCGGCGCGCGCCCCAGGTGCAGCCGCGCATCGAGGTGATGACCTTTCCCGAACTGAACCAGGCGCTGCGCGAGCAACGGGTCGATATCGCCATTCGCGGCCGTTATCCGGGCGATGATGAATTCGATTACCTGCCGCTGTTCGTCGAGAGCCATCGCCTCTATGGCGCCGTGCGCAAGGAGGGCGGCGAGCCGCGCAAGGCGGTCTGGCCCCTGGTCTACCGGCCCCATCCCTATGTCGATCAGGTGCTGGCCGGCGATGGATACGAGCGCGGGCCGGAGGCCGGTGGCCTGGAAGCCATCGCCCTGCTGGTGGCCAGCGGTGACTATGTCGGCCTGCTGCCCACCCACTACGCGCAATTGATCGGCAAGCGTTATGCCCTGCGCGCGCGCCGCGCCAGTCCCACCTTCGTCCATCCCATCTGCGCCGTGACCGACCCGCACCGTCCTTCCACGCACCGCGCTGAACTGTTCCTCTCCCTGCTGCGCGAATTGCACATCCGCTCCGCCGCCCATCTGTCGAGCTGAGGGAGCAGCATCGCCCACGGCTTTGCGTCGGCGTGGGGCGTGATGTCCCATGACGGGGCGCTGCGCCGCGGCTGACACGGTCCGGGTGCCGCGCCATCCCCACGGCGCGGGAGAGGCGGTCGATACAGCAAGGGCCGATTTCTGTTTCGTTTGTATCGCCCCCGGTCGTCGCCGGGACGGGGCAAGCCCGGTGGCAGGCCCGTGCTGATGCAGGCCAAGCGCGGACGCAAATGGTTCATTTGTATCGTTTGCATCGGCAATTGGCACACATGTTGCTCATGCAGGGCTATCTTCCGCCCCTTGCCCTGCATCGTGAACCAAGCTGCGCTGACCGCCCTCATCAAGGAACGCTTCGACCGCCTGCCGCGCCAGGTGCGGGAGGTGGCTGCCTTCGTGCTGGATCACCCGCATGAGGTGGCGGTGCTGTCCATGCGCGAACAGGCGCGCCTGATCGAACTGCCACCGTCCACCATGACGCGCTTTGCCAAGGCGCTCGGGCTGTCCGGCTACGACGCCGTGCGCGAAGTGTTCAAGGCCAGCCTGCGCAGCCACGGCAGCGAATTCGGTTCACGCGCCCAGGGCCTGGTGGAGTTGCACCAGCGCATCGGCGAGGAAGCCCTGGCCATGGACCTGGTGCAGACCGCCGAGGCGCAGATACGCTCCTTCGCCAGCGGCTCCACCATGCCGGCCATTATGCGCGCGGCCAAGCTGCTGTCGGCGGCACGTGACATCTTTTGCCTGGGCCTGCGCGGTTCCTTCCCGGTGGCCTTCCAGTTCGCCCATGTGTGTGAATTCTTTGCGCGCAATGTCACGCTGGTGGATGGCGCCGGCGAGAGCGGCATCATGAAGCTGATGCACCAGCCCTCCTCGCGCGACGTGGCGCTGATCTGCAGCATGGCGCCGCATTCGCGCCGGGCCATGTCGATCGCCACCCATCTGCAGAAGGCCGGCGTGCGGCTGGTGGTCATCACCGACAGCGCCAGCTCGCCCATGGCGCGCATGGCCAGCGAAGCCATCATCGTGCCCAACAAGGGCGCGTCGTTCTTCGATACCTTGCTGCCGGCCTTTCTGGTGGCAGAAATCCTGGCGGCGCTCATGGCCGCCACCGCAAAGATCAACATCAAGTCACAGATCGCCGACACCGAGAGAAAACTCTGGGGCGTGGGCGAATGGTGGGGCAGCCAGGGCGAGGAAGCTCCCGCGCTGGAACCGCGCGCGGCTGCGCCCACCCGCAACAGACGACGCCGCACCTGAAGAGGCAGCAGCGCAAAAAGCATTACCGGAGCGGCGCATGCCCGAGACATGCGACGGACAACAAGCACGCCAGAAGGCGGCAGGGGCTCGCCCCAGGTTCTCGAACTTTCTTACTGCGTATCGACGGAGCTTGGCTCCAGAAAGGTTTTCCATGAAACGCCGCTCCCTACTTGCCATGCTGACTCTTGCGGCTGGCCTGGCCGTGGCCAGCTCGCCCGTGCTGGCCGACGACCTCTACAGCACCATCATGGCGCGCAAGTCCATCCGCGTGGCCGTGCCGACCGACTACCCGCCCTACGGCTCGGTGGGCAGTGACATGACCCCGCGTGGCTACGACATCGACATGGCGCAACTGATCGGCAAGAAACTCGGCGTGAAGGTCGAACTGGTGCCGGTGACCGCGCCCAACCGCATCGCCTACCTGCAGACCAACAAGGCCGACATCACCATCTCGTCGCTGGGCAAGACCGCCGAACGCGCCAAGGTGGTGGACTTCAGCCTGGCCTATGCGCCGTTCTTCGATGCGGTGTTCGGCACCAAGAAGGTCAAGGCCACCAGCTTCGCCGAACTCAACGGCAAGACCATCTCGGTGACCCGTGGCTCGATGCAGGACCAGGAGCTGGAACAGCTGGCGCCGGGCGCGGTGGTCAAGCGCTTCGAGGACAACAATGCCACGCTGTCGGCCTTCCTGGCCGGGCATGTGCAGATGTTCGCCACCGGCACCACGGTTGCCGCCGCGCTGCAGAAGATGAACCCCTCGCTGGACATGGAACTGAAGGTGATCCTGGCCAATGCGCCTTGCTACGTGGCCATGCCCAAGGGTGAATCGACCCTGCTGGCGAAGATCAACATGATCATCCGCGAAGCCCGCGCCGATGGCACCATCGACAAGTTCTCGCAGACCTGGCTGGGCGCCCCGGCCGGGCAGCTGCCGGATTGAGCGTGCCGCACTGCGCCATGACAGGCGATGCGCCGGGTGTGAGCCTCGCCATCCCTGCCATGGCACGCTGGCTGGTGCTGCAGGAGGCGGGGAGCATCCCGCCGCGCATCCGCCGCATCGCCCTGCATAGCCTCATCGATACCCTCGGCGTGATCAGCGCCGGTGGTCGCACCCGCGTGGCGGCACATGCCCGCCTGCTGGTGCAGGGCGATGGCGCGGCCGGTACCTGTGGCCTGGCCGGCAGCGACCAGCGCACGCAGGCGCGCCACGCCGCGCTGGTCAATGCGGTGGCCGCGCATGCGCTGGACTTCGATGACAACTGCTATGCCGGTTTCGTCCACGGTTCGGCGGTGATCGTGCCGGCCGCGCTGGCGGTGGCCCAGCAGATCGATGCCGATGGCCAGGCCCTGTTGACGGCCCTGGTGGTCGGCGCCGAATGCCAGTACACGCTGGGTCTGGCAAGCGACAACCGGCTCTACCGGCGCGGCTGGTGGAGCAGCGGGATACTCGGCCCCATCGGGGCCTGCGCGGCGGCAGCCTGGCTGCTGCGTCTGGACGAGCTGCAGGTCGCGCATGCACTCGGCCTGGCCGCTGCCAGTGCGGCTGGCATCAAGGCCGGCTTCGGCACCGACGCCAAGGCCCTGCTGGCCGGCCGCGCCGCCGAGGCCGGGGTAATGGCGGCCCGGCTGGCACTGGCCGGCGCCACCGGCCCGGTCGATGCCTTCGAGCATCGCCATGGCGTTGCGCATCTTTTCAATGACGATCATTTCGACGGCAGCGTCTTCAGCGCGCTGGGGCAACGCTGGACGCTGGAAGATCCGGGGCTGGACGTCAAGCGCATCCCGGTCTGCCTGTCTTCGCATGCCGCCGTCGATGTGGTGGTGGAGTTGATCGCGGCGCATGGTGTGCGCAGCGAGGAGATTCTTGCCATCCGTTGCGACGTGCCACCCATTGTGATCGCCAACCTGATCCATGATCGTCCACAGACGCCGCAGCAGGCACAGTTCAGCATGCCCTTCGCCATCGCGGCGGCGGTGCTGCACGACGGGCCGCGCCTGCAGGACCTCGAGGCGGGGCGGCTGGCGCAGGCCGACATGATCGCGCTCATGGCCAGGGTCAGCATGTGCAGTAGCACGCAATGGCAGGAGCCGGCGCGGCAGCAGCAGGCCCCAGAGGGGGCCGAGGTCTGTATCGAATTGAGTGATGGCCGGCAGTTGCGTGGCCGTCGCGATGCGCCGCGTGGCGCAGCACGCGAGCCTTTGACACCGGACCAGCGGCGCGAGAAATTCCTGGAATGCCTGCGCTACGGTGGCATCGATGAGCACATCGCCCACGAGCGGCTGGCACAGCTGGAGGGGATGGAGGCGCTCACTGCCGTACGCACCCTGTTCCCCTTCTCAGCCTGAACGGATCAGCGCGCCCCGAGGATGTGGGCAATCCGTTCGTCGTTGGCGGGGTGGCTGGACAGGTAGGGTGACACGCTGCCGTCGGGTCGGGTAAAAATATTGCTCGCAGACAAATGTCAAGCCGAGCCCTTATCCATGCGGCTTGTATGGAGATTGTAGGGAAACACCTCGCGTTATGACGAGGTCAAGTGGTATGACCTCCTGCAGAAATGCACTGTTTGTGCGAACATTGTTGCCCTGATGTGGTCAAGGTGAAGGCATTGCTGAGCTGGTTTCCAGCTTGCGTTGTCAATCTGCGGCCGCAATCCGCGCCTAAATAAAAGTTTCCTGAGCGCCGGCCGGTCTCCACACCGGCCGGCGTTTTCCACCCAAAGGAGCCTCCATGTCCACGTCCTGGAATACCGCCGCCATTGCCGCCAAGCTCGGCATTGCGGTGACCGATCTTGCCCTCGAAACGATTTCCCACAGCGCCGACGGCGTCGATTACGAAAGCGTCCTGCTCTACAACAAAGCCCAGCCGCCTGTCTCGGGCGTGCTGTCGGTGCCCAACTATTTCGGCCTGCGTCAGCAGGCACTGGAAATCGCCGCCACTACCATCGGAGCCGGCCATGCCATCCTGGTGGCCGACGTGTTCGGCAAGTCGGTACGTCCTACCGATGGTGACCAGGCCCTGGCCGCCATCATGCCCCTGAAGAAAGATCGCGCAGAACTGCGCCGGCGCATGCAGGCAGCGCTGAAGGTCTTGCGCGAGCAGAGCTTCGTGAAGCTCGCGGCCGACAAGATCGGCGCCTGCGGCTTCTGCTTCGGCGGCACGGCCGCGCTGGAACTGGCCCGTGATGGCGCCGAACTGCGCGGCACGGTCTCGTTGCACGGTGCGCTCGATACCCCGGCGCCGGCCGAAAGCAAGATCAAGGGCGCGGTGCTGGTGCTGCATGGCGTACAGGACCCTTCGGTCCCGCGTGAGCAGGTCAATGGCTTCATCGACGAGATGAGCGCGCTGAAGATCGACTGGCAACTGGTCAACTATGGCCAGGCCGGCCACTCCTTCACCGATCCGGATGCCAACAATCCCGGCTTCTTCTATCACCGCCAGACCGCCGAGCGCGCCGCCGTGGCGCTGCAGGCCTTCTTCGGCGAAGTGCTGGCCTGAGTTCGGACCGTGTTCCTGACCCTGTCGGTCGGCGCCAGGAGCCGGCCGGCAGGGGGCATCACCACAACAACAAGAGATAGACGTCCATCAAGGGGCGGGGTGTATCCCTGCTTCCGGCCGTGGCGTAGCGTCCGTGTTTTCCCTCGTCAAATCCCACGTCCAAAGGATAGTCATGTCACAAGATAAAGAGCCGAGGCGGCGTTTCCTGCGCCAGGTATTGGCCATCGTCCCAGCAGCAACAACGCTAGGCGGCGCCACTACCGTCGCAGTCAGCCAGCAGGCAATCGCCGACAGCGGCTCACCGGGCAAGCCCCGCGCCTACACCCCCACCTACTTCAACGCGGCCGAATGGGCCTTCATCAACGCCGCCGTCGATCACCTGATTCCCTCCGACCAGTACGGTGCCGGTGCCCTCGAAACGGGCGTGCCGGAGTTCATCGACCGCCAGATGGAAACCCCCTATGGCGCCGGCAAGCTGTGGTACATGCAAGGCCCTTTCCATCCTGACAGCGTTCCCGAACTGGGTTACCAGCTTTCGCTGGTGCCGCGTGACATCTATCGCCAGGGTATCGCCGCCTGCAACGACTGGTGCAGCAAGAACCACGGCAAGGTCTTCGCCGAACTGGACAAGGCCAAGCAGCTGGAAGTGCTGAAGATGATGGAAGGCGGCAAGATCGCCTTCGAGACCGTCCCGGCCAAGACCTTCTTCAGCTTCATGCTGGGCAATACCAAGGAAGGCTACTTCGCAGACCCGATGTACGGCGGCAACCAGAAGATGGGCGGCTGGAAGATGGTTGGCTTCCCCGGCGCGCGTGCCGACTACGCCGACTGGGTCGATCAATACAACGTTAAATATCCATACGGCCCCGTGTCGATTCTGGGAGAGAAGGGCTGATCATGGCTATCAAAAAAGACAAAGTGGATGTAGTGATGGTGGGCCTGGGCTGGACCGGTTCCATCATGGGCATGGAACTCACCGAAGCCGGCCTGAACGTGCTGGCGCTGGAACGCGGCGACATGCGCGACACCAATACCGACACGCCCTATCCCAAGGCCGTCGATGAACTGAAATACTCCGTGCGCGGCGCACTGTTCCAGGACCTCTCGCGCGAGACCGTGACCATCCGTCACACCCTCTCCGACGTGGCTGTCCCGTATCGCCAGCATGGTTCCTTCCTGCTCGGCGATGGCGTGGGCGGTGCCGGTTTCCACTGGAACGGCATGATGTACCGCAACCTGCCCGAAGAGCTGGAGATGCGCACCCACCACGAGCAGAAGTACGGCAAGAAATTCATTCCCGAGGACATGACCATCCAGGATCACGGCGTGACCTACAAGGAACTGGAGCCGTTCTACGATTTCTCGGAAAAGGTCATGGCCGTCTCCGGCAAGGCCGGCAACCTCAAGGGCAAGATCGTCCCCGGCGGCAACCCGCTGGAAGGCGAACGCACCGACGAATTCCCGACCCCGCCGCTGCAATACCAGTACAGCGCCTCGCTGGTGGAAAAGGCCATGCGCGACGTCGGTTACCACCCGTATCCGGCACCCGCTGCCAATGCTTCGCAGCCTTTCACCAACCCGTATGGCGTGCGCATCGGCCCCTGCAACTACTGCGGCTTCTGCGAAAACTACGGCTGCTACATGTATTCCAAGGCCTCGCCGCAGACCACCATCCTGCCGGTGCTGTTGAAGCGCAAGAACTTCGAGGTGCGCACCAAGGCCCAGGTGATCAAGGTCAACCTGGACGCCTCGGGCAAGCGCGCCACCGGCGTCACCTACATCGACGCCCAGGGCCGCGAAGTGGAACAGCCGGCCGACCTGGTGCTGCTGACCGCCTTCCAGACCCACAACGTGCGCCTGCTGCTGCTGTCCGGCATCGGCAAGCCCTATGACCCGGTCACCGGCGAAGGCGTGGTGGGCAAGAACTTCGCCTATCAGTACAACGGCGGCATCAACGTGGTCATGCCCAAGGGCACCCAGTTCAACCCCTTCATCGGCACCGGTGCCGGTGGCGTGGGCATGGACGACCTCAACGCCGACCAGTTCGACCACGGTCCGCTGGGCTTCATCGGCGGCGCCTCGATCCGTCACGTGCGCTATGGCGGTCGTCCCATCAAGCAGGCCGGTACCATGCCGGGCGAGAAGGTCCCCAACTGGGGTTCCGAGTGGAAGGCCAGCGTGCAGGACGCCTACCAGCGCACCCTGACCATCGGCATGTCCGGTTCGGTGATGGCCTATCGCGACTGCTACCTGTCGCTGGACCCGACCTACAAGGATGCCAATGGCCAGCCGCTGCTGCGCATGACCCTGAACTGGAAGGAAAACGAAGGCAAGATGCTGACCTACATCGCCGGCGAAATGGAAAAGGTGGGCCACGCCATGAACCCCGAGAAGGTGGTCAAGGCCGTGCGCAAGACCGGTTCGTCCTGGGATACCCGGGTCTACCAGTCCACCCACCTGACCGGTGGCGCGATCATGGGCACCACGCCCAAGAACAGCGTGGTCAACAAGTACCTGCAGAGCTGGGATGTGCCCAATGTGTTCGTGTATGGCGCCTCGGCGTTCCCGCAGAACATGGGCTACAACCCGACCGGGCTGGTCACGGCGCTGGCGTATCACTCCGCCAAGGCGATCCGCGAGCAGTATCTGAAAAACCCCGGCCCGCTGGTGCAGGCATAAGGATAACGACCATGATCAAGCATTATTTCATCGCCGCCTGCGCGGCAGTCATGTCGCTGTCCGCGTTCACCGCAGCAGCGCAAGGCACGACAGCGGCGCCGTCCGTCGACCAGCAACTGGTACAGCGCGGCGAATACTTGGCCAAGGCTGGCGACTGCGTGGCCTGCCACACGGCCAAGGGCGGCAAGCCGTTCGCGGGTGGTCTGGCCATCGCCACGCCCATCGGGACGGTATATTCGTCCAACATCACGCCCGACAAGGAACAGGGCATCGGCAGCTACAGCGAGGCCGATTTCGACCAGGCCCTGCGCCACGGCATCCGCAAGGATGGCGCGTCGCTCTACCCGGCCATGCCCTATCCGTCCTACGCCAAGGTCAAGCCGGCCGACGTGAAGGCCTTGTATGCCTACTTCATGAACGGCGTGCAGGCTGACCCCACGCCCAACCGTGGCGTGGACATCACCTGGCCGCTGTCGATGCGCTGGCCGCTGTCGCTCTGGCGCAAGGTATTCGCACCGGCGGTAGCGGTCGATGGTCCCGAGGACAACAGTCCTCTGGTTCGCGGCCAATACCTGGTCGAGGGCCTGGGCCACTGCGGCGCCTGCCACACCCCGCGTGGCGTGGGCATGCAGGAGAAGGCACTGAGCAATGACAGCAGCGCATTCCTCTCCGGCGGCGTGATCGATGGCTACCTGGCCAACAACCTGCGCGGCGATGCCCGCGACGGTCTGGGCAACTGGAGCGAGGCCGACATCGTGGCCTTCCTCAAGACCGGCCGCAACAG
Source organism: Herbaspirillum sp. VT-16-41 (assembly GCF_001994935.1). NCBI lineage: Bacteria > Pseudomonadati > Pseudomonadota > Betaproteobacteria > Burkholderiales > Oxalobacteraceae > Herbaspirillum > Herbaspirillum sp. VT-16-41. Next base: position 27,669 of record NZ_MUXB01000168.1, on the reverse strand, counting down.
CCATTCCGCTGCCTTTGGCGGCATGGCCGAGGTGGTCGCCAACAGTACCCAGTACATGACCGAGCAAGACCTGGCGGCCATGGCCACGTACCTGAAGTCGCTGAAACCGGTGAAGGAAGGCACGGCCGCGCTGGCCTATGACGACAAGACCCACCAGGCCTTGCGCAAGGGCAGCGACCAGAGTCCGGGAGCGATGGCCTTCCTGAACAACTGCGCGGCCTGCCACCGCAGCAGCGGCAAGGGCTATGACGAGACCTTCCCGACCCTGGCGCTGTCGCCCACGGTCAATGCGGAAAATCCCGCTTCGCTGATCCGCATCGTGCTGGAAGGTGCAGAAATGCCCTGGACCCACAAGGCCCCGACGCAGTTCGCCATGCCGGCCTTCGGCAGCCGCCTGTCGGATCAGGAAGTGGCCGATGTGGTGACCTTCATCCGCAGCAGCTGGGGCAACCAGGCCTCGTCGGTGAGCGCTTCCGATGTGGCCAAGGTGCGCAAGCAATTGCCGGAGAAGAAGACAGTGGAGGCGGGAACTGCGCCGTTGGCCAAGCAATAGCGTTTAAAGTCTGGAATGCGCTCTGCTCTGAATGGCGAAAGTTAAGAGCAGAGAGCATGGAAGCCCACGCCGTGAAGGTGTGGGCTTTGTTTTTTGCTCGGCGGCTCGGTCATGTATGGGGGCCTTTGCAGGGCGCCTGCACAAGACCTGAAATGTATAATTGCCCGAATGAAGACAAGCTTTGGGGCTAGCAATGCTATCTAATCAGGAAGTGGTCGCTCTGGTATCAGACATGGAGTCAGACCGGATCGAAAGAACCGTTTCTCTTACGAACAAAGACAAATACTGCGAGGCGATCTGCGCGTTTGCGAACAATCTTCCGAACCATCGCCACCCAAGCTATCTTTTAATCGGCGTAACAGATGATGGCAAGGTTGCCGGGCTCACCATTTCCGATGATTTTTTGCTGACGCTTGGGGCGATCAGGTCAGAAGGAAATATATTGCCGCAGCCCTTTATAGGCGTGGACAGGTACAGCCTGGAGGGCGGTGAGATTGCTGTGGTGACGGTACACGCTTCTGACCTGCCACCTGTTCGTTATAAAGGACGGGTTCATATCAGAGTGGGGCCACGCAAGGCCATCGCCAACGAGCAAGAGGAGCGGGTATTGTCTGAGCGACGAGTGGCCCTGGCTCGTTCCTTTGATGCACAACCCGCACGTGAATCCACGATAGACGACCTTGCGCTAGGGCAATTCGATGCGTATAGACGGGAGGTCGTTGATGCCGAAACAATTGAAAGTAATCATAGGCCTGTTGAACAGCAACTGGCATCCTTGCGCTTATATGATCCCCAATCAAAGAATGCGACCAATGCCGGTTTGATTCTATTTGGGAAAAACACGCGTTTCTTCTTGCCCGGCGCCTACGTCCAATATCTGCAGCTACCCGGCACGGACCTGACGGACGAGCCTATTGATCAGGATGAGTTGGATGGCGATCTTAATACAGTCGTCCGAGCACTTGAGCTCAGGCTCAAATCGATCAACAAGACCCGGTTGCTCAAATTGACTGCGTTTGAAGAAAAGGAAGTGCAAGATTATCCGGAGCTCGCGCTCAGAGAGTTGCTGATGAATGCAGTCATGCACCGGAACTACAATAGCAATGCGCCGATCCGGTTTTATGTGTTCAGCGATCATATTGAAATTCAGAGCCCCGGCGGTTTATATGGTGAAGCTACTCCAGAAAATTTCCCTCTGCGAAATAGCTATCGCAATCCGGTGATCGCCGAGGCTATGAAATCACAAGGTTTTGTCAACCGCTTTGGCTATGGCGTTCAGCGTGCCCAAGCCAGGCTTGAAGCCAATGGAAATCGCCCAGCAGAGTTTGAGTTTGACACCCATACGGTCCTGGTCAAAATCTTTAAAAATATCCAATGAAGACAATCGCGTTTTTTAACAATAAGGGCGGCGTTGGAAAGACATCCCTTGTTTACCATCTGTCTTGGATGTTTGCGGATCACAACGTAAAGACCTTGGTGGTGGACCTGGATCCACAAGCCAATCTCACAGCCATGTTTCTCAGAGAGGAACGTCTAGAGGAGATTTGGCCGGATGGAGAACATCCCGATACCGTATTCGGTTCAATCAGGCCGATCCTCAGAGGTACAGGAGATATCGCCACGCCCCACGTTGAGAAGATCAATGAAAATCTGGGATTGATCTGCGGGGACCTTGGCCTTTCAAGGTTCGAAGACAAGCTGTCGGACGCTTGGCCGCGCTGTCATAACCAGGATGAGGCGTCTTTTCGGACGATGACTGCGTTTCACCGATTGATAGAACAAGGTGCTGCGTTCTGGAACGGTTCCGGCGCAGATCTGGTGTTAATTGATGTCGGGCCAAATCTTGGTGCGATCAATCGATCAGCGTTAATTGCCTCTGATCAGGTTTGTGTGCCACTGGCTCCCGATTTGTTTTCCTTGCAAGGTCTTAGAAATCTGGGCCCCGCCTTGAGAGATTGGCGGCGTGTCTGGGGAGATCTTGTTCTTAAAGCCCCTGAGGATCTTTCCATCCCTGCGGGTAGCATGACTCCAGTGGGTTACATCGTGATGCAGCACGGTATCCAGGATAGTTCGCCAGCGAAGTCGTATCGACGTTGGATGAATAGGGTGCCAAAGGTATATCGTGAATCTGTTCTGGATGAGAAAAGCTCCAGTCCGATGGAAGTGATCGAAGATCCCTTCTGCCTGGCAATGCTGAAGCACTACCGAAGTCTGATGCCCATGGCGATGGAAGCTCGAAAGCCGATTTTCTTCTTGAAGTCGGGTGACGGCGCCATTGGCTCACACCTGGAGGCAGTGAAAAATTGCTATGGAGATTTCGATAAGCTGGCAAAAAAAATCGCGGCTGCGGCCGGAATTGCTTACCAGAGCATTTGAGCAGACTGCTCTAAGGTAGCAAGAGCTTTTCCCGGGGCAGCCCTCCAGCATTGATCCAATGATTCGATGCTGGAGGGCGGCTCTTCTTTTTGGCAATGCTATTTCTAGCAGTTGGCGCTACCGCAACACTACTCCTTCACCGCCCCCGTCATCCCCGAGACGTAATACTCCACGAAGAAGGAATACACCACCGCCACCGGTAGCGAGCCCAGCAGGGCGCCGGCCATCAGGGCGCCCCAGTGGTAGACGTCGCCATCGACCAGCTCGGTGACGATGCCCACCGGTACCGTCTTCACTTCGGATGAAGAGATGAAGGTCAGGGCGTAGATGAACTCGTTCCACGACAGCGTGAAGGCGAAGATGCCGGCCGAGATCAGGCCGGGCACGGCCAGCGGGAGGATGATCTTGACCAGGATCTCCCAGCGGGTGGCGCCGTCGATGAGCGCGCACTCTTCCAGCTCATACGGAATCGAGCGGAAGTAACCCATCAACAGCCACGTGCAGAACGGGATGAGGAAGGTCGGGTAGGTCAGGATCAGCGCCCAGCGGGTGTCAAACAGGCCCAGCTTGAACACGATCGCCGCCAGCGGGATGAACAGGATCGAGGGCGGGATCAGGTAGGCCAGGAAGATGCCCAGGCCGACCTGCTTGGAACCCTGGAAGCGCAACCGTTCGATCGCATAGGCAGCAAAGACGCTGGCTGCCAGCGAGGCGAAGGTCGACACCACCGAGACGATCACCGTGTTCAGCAGCCAGGCCGGATACTGGGTGTCGAACAGCAGCTTCTTGAAGTGCGCCAGGGTCGGTGCCACCACCCAGAAGGGATTGCCGGTCTGGGAGAGCAGTTCGCCGTCAGGCTTGAAGGCGGTGATCACCATCCAGTAGAACGGGAACAGCAGCACGAACAGGAAGATCAGCAGCGGGATGTAGATCGTCACCCAGCGGCGCGGTGTCGATTGCAGGAAATCCATGCCCTGGGTTTCCTGTTGGTCGTCTTTTTTCTTGGCCATTATTTGTCACCTCCTTGTTGCCAGCCGCGACGTTGCAGGCCGAAGTACGAGAACATGATCGCTGCCAGCAGGAACGGGATCATGTAAGTAGCCATCGCCGCACCTTCACCCAGGGCACCACCGGGGATCGCGCGCTGGAACGACAGCGTGGCCATCAGGTGGGTGGCATTCAACGGACCGCCGCGGGTCAGCACGTAGATCAGCTGGAAGTCGGTGAAGGTGAACAGCACCGAGAAGGTCATCACCACCGCGATGATCGGGGTCAGCAGCGGCAGCGTCACGTGGCGGAACTGCTGCCAGGGCGTGGCGCCGTCGATGGCGGCCGCTTCATACAGCGAAGGCGAGATGGTCTGCAGCCCGGCCAGCAGCGAAATGGCCACGAACGGGATACCGCGCCAGACGTTGGCAAAGACGGTGGACCAGCGCGCATTCCAGGGGTCGCCCAGGAAGTCGATGTAGTGGTTGATCAGGCCCATCTTGGTCAGCGCCCAGCTGATGACGGAGAACTGCGCGTCATACAGCCACCAGAACGCCAGCGCCGACAGCGCGGTCGGCACGATCCAGGGCAACAGCACGATGGCGCGGAAGAAGGTCTTCAGCGGCACGTTCTTGTTGAGCAGGATGGCCAGCCACAGGCCCAGTGCGAATTTGAGGATACTGGCGCTGACCGTGTAGAACACGGTGTTGAACAGCGACAGCTGGGCCAGCGAATCGCCGGCCAGGTAGGTGAAGTTGTCCAGGCCGACGAAGCTGCCTTCGCCACCGATCTTGGTGTCGGTGAAGCCCAGCCAGATGCCCAGTCCCAGCGGGTAGGTCAGGAACACCACCAGCAGGATCACGGCCGGGGCCATGAACAGCATGCCCAGTACGTTACGGTTGTTCAGGAATCGGGATAGCATGATTTGCCTCGATGAAAGGGCCGCAGGACAGGCCTGCGGCCGATACGGTGTTCGCTTCTGGTGATGGCCGGACGCCGTCGCGCCGGGTCGGCAGGCCCTGACAACCTGCCCCTTGCCCGCTGTCCCGAGGGAACCCGGCGCGGCGCCGTCCCGCCATCATGCCGTCGGCATCAAGCCTTGTAGTAGCGCTTGGCGCGTTCGGCGGCGCGGTCGATGGCCTGCTGCACGGTCTTGGAACCGCTGGCAGCTTCGGCCACCATGTCCACCACCACGTAGTCGGCCATGCAGGCGGCCGAGGCTTGTCCCAGCGGGCCTTCGTGACCGTGGTCCAGCATCAGCGAGGCCGAGTCGCGGTAGACGGTGGCCTTCGGGTCTTCGGTCCAGATCGGGTTCTTCTCGTAGGCCTTCAGCGGCTGGCTGACGTAGCCGATGGAGGCCTTCATCCACGGGTTGTACTGGTCCGGCTCGAACATGAATTGCACGAAGGCCTTGGCGGCATTGGGGAACTTGGTGTGCTTGAACACCATCATCTGGGTGATCTGCATCAGCTCGGTGGGCTTGCCGGCCGGGCCGATCGGGAAGTGCGCGTGCTGCGTATCCTTGCCGATGTCCTGCATCTTCGGATCGGTGGAGTTCTTGGCCGCGTAATAGACCGAGATGCCGTTGGCGGTCATGCTGATCTGGCCGTCCAGGTAGGCCTTGTTGTTGGACGGGTCCTGCCAGGACAGGGTGCCGGGTACGAAGGTGGCGTACAGCTGCTTGGCGTATTCGAGTGCGGCACGGGTCTCGGGCGAGTTGATGGCGACCTTGCCGCTCTTGTCGACCAGCTTGCCGCCGTGCGACCACAGCAGCCAGTGCGCCCAGTTGTTGGCATCACCCACGGCCTTGCCGAGAGCGAAACCGACCGGGGTGTCCTTGGCCTTCAAGGCCTGGCACAGCTTCAGGAAGCCGGCGGTGTCCTTGGGGATGGCGTCGAAGCCGGCGGCCTTGATCTGGCTTTCGCGATAGACCAGGGCATTGCCGATCACGCCCAGCGGCAGGGCGATCCACTTGCCGTCCTTGGTGCCGTACTTGCGGCAGACGTCGTACCAGCCACCATAGCGCTTGCCCAGCGAATCGGCCAGGTCGGTCATGTCGATCAGCTTGGTCGGATACTGCTGCGGGTCGTCGAACCAGCCCAGCACGATGTCCGGGCCGCTGCCCACGTTGGCGGCCACGGCCGACTTCGGACGCACGTCTTCCCAGCCTTCGCTGTCGGTACGCACGGCCACGCCGGTCAGTTCGGTGAATTTCTTGACGTTGGCGTTCCACAGGTCTTCGTCACCCTGGACGAAGCGCTTCCAGCGCAGCACGCGCAGGGTCGCACCTTGTTCGATCGGGTACTTGATGCTGTCGGCGCCGGCAGCGCCGGGGCCGGCGGCAAAGGCATTGACGCCCATGCCGGAAGCGGCCGCTGCGGCCGCACTGGTGACCAGGAATTCGCGTCGTGTCAGCTTGCTCATGTCTCCTACTCCTTCGGTTGAAAGTCGAATTGGACCGCTGTCGGATCGCGACGGAATCGCTCCCCTGCGGATGGACTCTTGTTCTTCTGATGCTGCGCTACTGGTGTTGCCTGGGTACTGCGGTAATGGAGCTTGCGGTTCAGCGGGCCGCCAGCGACTTGCCCGATTCGGCGTCGAACAGATGCGTGCGGCCATGGTCCGGGACCAGGTGGATCAGGTCGCCGGCGCCGAAGTCATGGCGTTCGCGGAAGATCGACGTCAGGCTGGTTTCGCCAAAGCGCGAGAATACTTCTGTATCGGCGCCGGTCGGCTCCACCACGATGACCTTGGTGGCGATGCCCTGGCCGGCGCCACCGATGGAGAGGTGTTCGGGACGCACGCCATAGGTGACCTTCTGGCCATCGCTGCCCTGCAGTGCGCTGCCGTAAGGGGCCGGTACGCGGGTGCCGTCGGCGAACTCGACCTCGGCCGCGCCGCCGGTCTTGCGCAGCGTGGCGGGGATGAAGTTCATGGCCGGTGAGCCGATGAAGCCGGCCACGAACAGGTTGGCCGGGTGGTCGTACAGGTCCAGCGGACGGCCGCGCTGTTCCACCAGGCCATCCCGCATGACCACGATCTGGTCGGCCATGGTCATGGCTTCGATCTGGTCGTGGGTCACATAGATGGAAGTGGTCTTCAAGCGCTGGTGCAGTTCCTTGATCTCGGTGCGCATCTGCACGCGCAGCTTGGCGTCGAGGTTGGAGAGGGGTTCGTCGAAGAGGAATACCTGCGGATCGCGCACGATGGCACGACCCATCGCCACGCGCTGGCGCTGGCCACCGGAGAGCTGGCGCGGGTAGCGGTCCAGCAGCTGGTTCAGGCCGAGGATGTCGGCGGCCTTCTTGACGCGCTCATCGACGAAGGACTTGTCCTTCCTGGCCAGGGTGAGCGAGAAGGCCATGTTGTCGCGCACCGTCATGTGCGGGTAGAGCGCGTAGTTCTGGAACACCATGGCGATGTCGCGGTCCTTGGGCTGGACGTTGTTGACCACCGTGCCGCCGATCAGGATTTCGCCGCCGGTGATCTCCTCCAGCCCGGCCAGCATACGCAGCAGTGTCGACTTGCCGCAGCCGGAAGGGCCGACCAAAACCGTGAATTCGCCATCGGCGATATCGATGTCGACGCCCCGGATGATCTGGGTGCTGCCGAACTGCTTCTTGACTGCGCGAATCTGTACTGATGCCATCAAATGCTCCTCGTGTGTATCCTCGTATCGACGCTGCGGAACCGGTTCCAGGCGGAGACGGCCACAACGCACTTTGTTCATGCACACCCTGCTCGGGCATGTGGAGGATCTGGTCGATCCTCCTTTTTTTTCTGTTTTCTACACTGATGCATCGCCGGCTGGCGGCCGGCGATGGTGCTGCATTGGCGCCCCGTGGCGGGGTTGATGATTATGGATTCTTGCCAGCGACGACCACGTAGGAGGGCCGTCCGTTGCGGTCCCAGTCGATCAGGTTCTGGGCCGCCTTGCGCCGCAGTTCGCGCGCTGCGACATCGGAGAAGAATGCCGCGTGCGGCGACAATAGCACACGTGGATGCTGGACGATAGCCGCCGATGTCTCGGGTGGTTCGACCGGCAACACATCCAGCGCAGCGCCCTTGAGCTTGCCGTTTTCCAGTGCCGCCAGCAGGTCGTCGATCTTGATCAGGCCACCGCGTGCGGAGTTGACCAGGTAGCTCTGCGGTTGCAACAGGTTCAGCAGCGAGGCGTCGATCATGTTGCGCGTTTCATCGTTGAGCGGCGTGTGCAGCGAGACCACATGGGCCTGGCGGAACAGTTCCTCGCGGCCGACGCGCTCCACGTAGGCGGGGAAGTCGCCGTCGATGATGTAGGGGTCATAGGCGATCACGCGCTTGAAGAGATTGCGCGAGATATGCGCCATGCGCTTGCCGATGCGACCCAGGCCGATGATACCGATGGTGAGGTCGGAGGCGCGCGGGATGATGCCGGCCGTGGTGTAGTGCCATTCACCGGCCTTGACGGCACGGTCATAGACGGTGATGTTGCGGATCAGGTCCAGCGCCATCGCCAGGGCATGGGTAGAGACTTCGCCCACGCCATAGTCGGGCGAGTTGGCAACCCAGACGCCGTGCTGCGCGGCGTCGGCGGTGTTGATGGTGTCGAAGCCGGCGCCATAGCGGCTGGCGATGCGGATTTCAGGACGTGCCGCGAACACCTTGGCGTTCACCGGTGCGTATTGCACCAGCAGGCCCTGGCAGCCCTCGGAGGCGGCGATCACCTCGTCTTCGGTGCGGCATTGTGCGGTCACGACTTCCACACCGGCCTCCTTGTAGAGCGCCAGCTCCAGGTCGACATCGGGGAAATCGTAATCGGTAATCAGTACTTTCATTGCTCGTCTCCGTGATGGTTGTCTTGGTCCACCTGATGCAATTACTTCCTGGAGCATGGCCGCCGCTTGTGTGGCTGTACCGTGATCCCGGGTACGACTGATGCTGATATTAATGTGCTGCTAATGCTGATTGAGTTGTCGTTAATCCTTGCTTAATGACGCTCGATGATGCTCGATGTTGCTTCAGGTGGAGTTCGCTGCAATCGGGTTTCTTGAAAAAAATCCTTGCTGCCCGCGTCCCGGCCAGCCAGCCGGGACGCGGATCGTTCTGCTTGCCTAGTGGTTATCCTTGGGCACATAGGGGCCGCTCTTGCCGACCAGGAAATCGAGGTCGGCACCCTGGTTGGCCTGCTGCACGTGGTCCACGTAGAGCTTGACCCAGCCACGCTGCATCTGCGGCGGCAGTTCCGGCTTTTGCCACTGGGCGCGGCGTCGCGCCAGTTCTTCCTCCGACACATCCAGGTGCAGCTTGCGGGCTTCCACATCCAGTTCGATGAAGTCGCCGTTCTGCACCAGCGCCAGCGGTCCGCCAGCGGCGGCTTCCGGCGAGACGTGCAAGACCACGGTGCCATAGGCGGTACCGCTCATGCGCGCATCCGAGACGCGCACCATGTCGGTGATGCCTTTACGCAGGACCTTCGGCGGCAGCGGCATGTTGCCGGCTTCGGCCATGCCGGGATAACCCTTGGGGCCGCAGTTCTTGAGCACCAGCACGCAGGTTTCGTCGACGTCCAGGTTCTCGTCGTCGATGCGCTTGTGCAGGTCGTCGCTGTTCTCGAAGACCACGGCGCGGCCGCGATGCTTCAACAGGGCCGGGGTGGCGGCCGAGGGCTTGATCACGGCGCCATCGGGGGCCAGGTTGCCCTTGAGGATGGCGATGCCGGCAGCTTCCTTGAATGGCTTGTCGAAGGAGCGGATGACTTCCTCGTTCCAGTTCGGCGCGTCCTCGCAGTTTTCCCACAGGGTCTTGCCGTTGGCGGTGAGGGCGGTCTTGTCGATCACGCTTTCCAGCTGGCGGATCACCGCCGGCAGGCCACCGGCATAGTAGAAATCTTCCATCAGGAATTTGCCGGAGGGCTGCAGGTCCAGCAGGCAAGGCAGCTTCTGGCCGATGTCGTCCCAGTCCTTGAGGTCGAGATCGATGCCGATGCGACCGGCGATGGCCAGCAGGTGGATCACCGCATTGGTGGATCCACCGATGGCGGCATTGACGCGGATCGCATTTTCAAACGCCTGGCGCGTCAGGATCTTGGACAGCACCAGATTTTCCTCGACCATCTGCACGATGCGGCGGCCGGCATTGCGGGCCAGTACGTTGCGGCGCGCATCCACGGCGGGAATGGCAGCGTTGTGCGGCAGACCCACGCCCAGCGCCTCGACCATGCTGGCCATGGTGGAAGCGGTACCCATGGTCATGCAGTGCCCATGCGAGCGGTGCATGCAGCTCTCGGCCTCGAAGAATTCTTCCTGCGTCATCTTGCCGGCGCGCACATCTTCCGACATCTGCCACACGCCGGTGCCGGAACCGAGTTCACGGCCACGGTACTTGCCCGAGAGCATGGGGCCGCCGGACACGCCGATGGTCGGCACGTCCACCGAGGCCGCGCCCATCAACAGGGCCGGGGTGGTCTTGTCGCAGCCCATCAAGAGCACCACGCCGTCCAGCGGATTGGCGCGGATCGACTCTTCCACATCCATGCTGGCCAGGTTGCGGTAGAGCATGGCGGTGGGGCGCAGCAGGGTCTCGCCCAGCGACATCACCGGGAATTCCAGCGGGAAGCCGCCGGCTTCCCAGATGCCGATCTTGACCTGTTCGGCCAGGGCGCGGAAGTGCGAGTTGCAGGGGGTGAGTTCGGAATAGGTGTTGCAGATGCCGATCACCGGACGGCCATCGAACTGGTCGTGGGGGATGCCGCGGTTCTTGACCCAGGAGCGGTAGATGAAACCATCGCGGTCCTGGCGGCCGAACCAGGCCTGGCTGCGGCGGGGGGGGTTTTTGGTGTCGTCAGTCATGATCTTCCCTGACAGGCAGGCCGGATTGGGTGGCGCTGCCCGTGCAAATCCATCTGCTGCAGGCCGGATGGGCCTGCAGTGCGTGCAATGCGGTTGGTGCTTGCGTGATGCTTGCGTGCTGCTGCGCGCCGGTCCGGTCAGGACTGGCGCGCGGGGACCGGGTGACTGTCGCCCTGGTCAAAGAAATAGCGGGAAAAATCGATCAGCAAAAAGGCCAGCAGGGACCCGAAGGAAGAGGCGCGATGCAGGGCGCGACGGGCGCGCACGCTGGAAGCCGAGGCGGCGCAGACGCTATGCGCCCAGCCAGCCGAGGTCCTGCGGTTCAGACTCGTTGCTCTGCCTTGGTAAGCCAATGAGATGTCTCCGTTGCCTGAAGCCGCCGGCGTCTGCCGTGGCGGCTGGGTCTGTGCCGTCCGTTCTGCATGCGCTGCGGTCAACGGGTGGAAACCACCTGGGCCAGCCTGCGGATGCGACGTGACTTGTTCGATTGGCTGCGAGTCTATTGCAGCAGGATTTGTTTGGTCAAGTGGTAATACCAGAACGCGGGAAAGCTTTTTCCGCGACACCACACCGGTGCTTTCTGCTGCGCCCCTGCAACATGGGGTGAAATCGGCCATGCGGCTATAAGCCAGTGCTGACAAGGGTTTGCGGCCGGCAAAAAATGTTGCGAAGCACCAAGCATGAATTATTTTGATGCGTTCCATTCATCCTTGACACTGCCGAAGTGATGTGAAATTCTAGGTCCCGCTGGTCAGACCACATTACCTGTCGCTTTCATGCCTGCCTGGATGAAAGACGAATGAAGGACGACGGGAAAGCGTCCAGAACAAACATCCGGCCCGAACCGGAGCATAAGAAAGCAGCAAGGCACCAGGCCTGCACAACGACGAGACAGTCGGAGACATCCAGAAAGCGCATGGACACCATCCTGTCCTGCCGTTTCGGTGCGCTCATGCAGGTCATGCAGCGCCAACGAAAGTCCTTTGCCAAACGTTGGCCGTAACCCAGTGTTAGCCGCAACCGACAACGGAGGAGACGATGCATTTCACCCGCAGAACCCTATTGAAGAGCCTGCTCGCGGCCAGCGCCGCCTGCAGCATGCTGGCCGCGCCGATGGCCTTTGCCGCCTGGCCGGAACGTCCTGTGACCCTGATCGTGCCCTGGGGCGCCGGGGGTGGCACTGATGCCACGGCGCGCATCATCGGCGCCTTGCTGGAAAAAGACCTGGGCCAACCGGTCAACGTGGTCAACCGTACCGGGGGCAATGGTGCAGTGGGCCACCAGGCCATCGCCAGTGCGGCACCGGATGGCTACACCATCGGCATCGCCACCGTGGAAATCTCGATGATGCACCACCAGGGCCTGACCAAGCTGACCCCGCGTGACTTCACGCCACTGGCGCTGATGAATTTCGACCCGGCCGCCCTGACGGTGAGCCACGATTCCCCCTACAAGAATTTCGATGACCTGCTCAAGGCGGTCAAGGCCAATCCGGGCAAGCTCAAGGCCTCCGGCACCGGGCAGGGCGGCATCTGGCACCTCGGCCTGGCGGGCATGCTGAACGACCTGAAGGTGGCGCCCAATGCGGTGCGCTTCGTACCTTCCAACGGCGCGGCGCCGGCCATGGTGGACCTGGCGGCTGGTGGCGTGGATATCGTGGCGGCATCCTTGCCCGAGGCCCGTTCGCTGATCGATGCCGGCAAGGCGGTACCGCTGGTGGTGATGTCCGATGAGCCGGCGGCGCTCTATCCCAAGGTGCCGACCCTGAAGAGCCTCACTGGCAGCACCTGGACCAACGGCGCCTGGCGCGGCATCGTCGCGCCCAAGGGCTTGCCGGCCGACGTGCAGGGCAAGCTCTCGGCCAGCCTGAAGAAGATCTATGAGAGCAAGGAGTACAAGGACTTCATGAGCGGACGTGGTTTCGGCGTGATGTATGCCGATTCGGCCGAGTTCGGCAAGTTCATGGACAAGAGCGACCAGGACATGGGCGCCATCCTGAAGACGCTTGGCATGGCCAAGTAATGCCGCGAGCGCGCCCTGCCTCGTTGAAGGGGGGGCGCGCCGCTGTCGTCGTTTCTTTTCCAGGGTCGTTTCCATGAAAATCAATGATGCCTTGTCCGGACTGCTGGTCGCGCTGTTTGCGGTGGTGCTCTGGATTGCCTCTTCCCGCCTGCCTGCGATGGGGCAGGATATCGGTCCCAACGTGTTTCCGCAGGCGCTGGCCGGCGGCCTGATGATCTGCGCCGTATTGCTGGTGCTGCGCGGCCTGCGTGGCCTGCGCAAGACGCGTTCGTCCCACGGCACCACCATCTCCACGATCTCCACCACCGATGCCGATGACCAGGACGCGCACTGGTTCACGCTGCCGGACTGGTTCGGCAGCCGCCATGCGGTGCTGGCCTTCCTGCTCGTTCCGGCCTCGCTGCTGTTCTACATCTGGGTGTCGGAACCGCTGGGCTTCCTGCCCACCGCCGTGCTGCTGCTGCTGGTACTGTTCCTGACCTTCCGCACCCGTCTGATGGTGGCCGTGCCGGTGGCCCTGGTCAGCGCGCTGATCATTCACACCATCTTCTACAAACTGCTCAAGGTGCCACTGCCCTGGGGCATCCTGACGCCGCTGGCCTGGTAAGGAGACCACATGCTTGCCAATATCTATGCCGCCTTCGGGATGGTGTTCGATCCCTACGTGCTGGCGGTCATCCTCGGTGCGTCCATCTTCGGCCTCTTCATGGGGGCCGTGCCGGGCCTGTCGGCCACCATGGCAGTGGCGCTGCTGGTGCCGGTGACCTTCTTCATGCCGCCGGTGCCGGCCATCGCGGCCATGGTGTCGGCCACGGCCATGGCGATCTTCTCGGGCGATATTCCGGGCTGCCTGCTGCGCATTCCCGGCACGCCCTCGTCAGCGGCCTACACCGACGAAGCCTATGCCATGACCATGAAGGGGCAGGGCGAAATCGCACTCGGCGCCAGCCTGGTGTTCTCGGTCATCGGTGGCCTGTTCGGTACCATCGTCCTGATCCTGGCCGCGCCCGCGCTGGCCGAGCTGGCGCTGAAGTTCTCCTCCTTCGAATACTTCTGGCTGGTGCTGCTGGGGTTGACCTGTGCCATCTTCATTGCGTCCGATAACCCGCTGAAGGGTTTCGTATCGCTGTTCCTGGGCATGTTCATCGCCTCGGTCGGCATGGGCAACCCGGCCGGTGCGCCGCGCTTCACCTTCGATCAGCCCGACCTGCTGGGCGGGGTTTCGCTGGTGCCGCTGATGGTGGGCATGTTCGCCATGTCGGAGGTGCTGCGCTTCGCGGTCTCGCGCGACTTCACCATGAAGGTCGCCAAGAGCGAGGTGGGCAACGTCTTCAAGGGCATGTGGGGCCTGATGGTGAAGTACCCGAAGTCGGTACTGCGCGGCAGCGTGCTCGGTACGCTGGTGGGTGCCTTGCCGGGGGCCGGCGCCGATATCGCGGCCTGGATGTCGTATGCGATGAGCAAGAAGATGTCCAAGGAACCGGAGAAGTTCGGCACCGGCCATCCGGAAGGCATCGTCGAATCGGGCGCGGCCAACAACTCGGCGCTGGCCGGTGCGTGGATTCCGGCGCTGGTGTTCGGCATCCCGGGAGACTCCATCACGGCCATCGTCATCGGTGTGCTGTACATGAAGAACCTCAATCCGGGGCCGATGATCTTCGTCGAAAATCCGGTGTCGATGTATGCGATCTTCCTCGTCTTCATCCTGGCCAACCTGCTGATGCTGCCGCTGGGCTTCTGGTGCATCAAGATGGCCAAGCGTATCCTGTCCATTCCGCGTGGCATCCTGATGCCGCTGATCCTGTTGTTCTGCATCGTCGGTTCCTACGCCACCAACAACAGCGTGACCGATGTGGGCATCATGCTGGTGTTCGGCCTGTTGGCCTATGTGATGGAAGAGAACGGCTTCCCGGTCGCGCCGGCGGTCCTGGGCGTGGTGCTGGGCGGCATGCTGGAAGAGCATTTCGTGACCTCGATGATCAAGTCGGACGGTCAGTTCCTGGCCTTCTTCGAGCGTCCCATCGCCGGCACGCTGGGCGTGATCACGGTGCTGCTGTGGTTGCTGCCGGTGGTGCTCAAGCTGGTGCGCAGGAAGAGCATGGCCGCCGCGTAGGACATTTCAGTTTCTGTCAATGATTCAAGCAAGGAAAGGATGGTTGTTGCAATGGCTGCACCCGAACGTTTTTCCGCTGATGCGCTGCGTCAGTTCGCCACCACGCTGCTGCAGAAAGCCGGGCTGGAAGCCGACAAGGCCGACAGCGTCGCCGCCACCCTGGTGGACGGCGACCTGCTGGGCCACGACACCCACGGACTGGCGCTGCTGGCGCCCTATGTCAAGGAGCTGGAAAAAGGCAGCATGACCAAGACCGGCCAGCCGGAAGTGCTGTCCGAACGCGCCGCCGCGCTGGCCTGGGACGGCCGTCGCCTGCCGGGGCCGTGGCTGGTGCATCAGGGCATCGATGCGCTCATCCCCAAGGCGCGTGACTACGGCACCGCTTCGCTGACCATCCACCATAGCCATCACATCGCCTGCCTGGCCGCCTATCTGCTGCGGGCCACGCAGGAGGGCTTCATGATGATCCTGGCCAGTTCCGACCCGGCGGTGCAGAGCGTGGCGCCGTTCGGCGGCACCCAGGCGGTATTTACGCCCAATCCGATTGCGGCCGGTATTCCCACCTCCGGCACGCCATTCCTGGTCGATATCTCGGCCTCGATCACCACCAATGGCATGAGCAATCGCCTGCACAAGGCCGGCAAGCAGTTCGAGGAAGAATGGCTCATCGATGGCCAGGGCAATCCCAGCCGCGACCCGGCCGTGCTGGCCACCGATCCGCCCGGCACCATCCTGCCTCTGGGGGGCTTGTCGGCCGGGCACAAGGGCTTCGGGCTGGCGGTGCTGATCGAGGCGCTGACCGGCGGGCTGTCCGGTTTCGGCCGCGCCGATCCGCCAGCGGGATGGGGCGCGACGGTGTTCATGTCGCTCTACGATCCTTCGGCCTTTGGCGGCGAACAGGACTTCCGGCGTCAGATGGACCATATCGCCGCATCCTGCCGCAACAATCCGCCGCGTCCGGGCGTGGGCCAGGTGCGCATGCCGGGCGACCGGGGCATGCAGCGTCGTGCCGAGCAGATGGCCCAGGGCGTGGCGCTGCATCCGACCATTGCGCCCATGCTGCGCGAGAGCGCCGCCGCCTACGGACTGGAGTTTCCCGCCACCCTGAGCTGATCACACACAACATGCCCATCGAAGCGATCGAACCGCAGCGGCTGTACCGGCAGATCAGCGACCAGTTGCGCAAGCTGATCGTGGATGGCGAGTTTGCGGTCGGTTCGCGCCTGCCTTCCGAGCGCGATCTGGCGCTGCAACTGGGGGTGAGCCGGCCCTCCTTGCGCGAGGCCCTGATCGCGCTGGAGGTGGAAGGGCATATCGAGGTCAGGATGGGCTCGGGCATCTATGTCTGCCCGCCGGTGCAGCGTGAGCGGCGCAGCGACCTGTCCGGCGAGGAGGGGCCGCTGGAGCTGATCCGCGCCCGCGAGATGATCGAAGGGGAGGTGGCCTACGCCGCCGCCCAGCATGGCAGCCGGCAGCAGATCGCCGCCATCGAGGAGGCCTATGCGCTGATGATTTCCAATGCCGAGGCCGGCATCGATCCGCTGGAGGCTGACCGGCTGTTCCATATCCGGATGGCCGAGGCGACCGGCAACAGCGTACTGGTCGGGCTGGTGACGCAATTGTTCGATGCCCGCCTGGGACCGCTGTTCGAACGCCTGCACAGTCACTTCGACGGGACCCGCGTGTGGCAGGAAGCCATCGATGAGCACGGCCTGATCATGCAGGCCCTGCGCGAGCGCAATCCCGAGCAGGCGCGTGCGGCCATGCGGCGGCACATGGATATCGCCTTCACGCGCTACAGCGCCAACCTGATCCGCGAATACGGCAATCGCCAGCAGCAGGAGGGCAAGCCGCGCAAGCGCACGGCCCGCAAGGTCGACACTCAGTTGAAATAGGTACGCGCCATCTCGAAGCGGGTGGCGAAGTAGGGGTTGTCCATACGCGTGATGTGCACCTTGCCGTTGGTGGAGGGCGCATGCACGAAGCGGCCGTCACCGAGGTAGATGCCCACGTGCGAGAAGGGCTTGTTCATGGTGTTGAAGAACACCAGGTCACCGGCCCGCAGCTGCGAGGGATCGATCTGGCGACCACGCCGCGCGATGTCGGCGGCGCTGCCGCTGATGCGGTAATTGGCGGCCTGACCGAAGATGTAGGAGACCATGCCGCTGCAATCCAGTCCGGCCGAGGGATTCTTGCCGCCGAAGCGATATCCGGTATCGATCAGCGAGAGCGCATAGAGCGCCACTTCATTGCCATTTTCACTGGCCGGCAGTGCCGGTACCTGCGATTGCGGGGCGCCGGGCAGCCGTTCGATGGGGGGCGCGGTCGGTGCCGTGCCGCAGGCGGCCACCACCAGCGCGGTGGCCAATGCGGCCACTGCGGCCAGGGTCGACCGGGGGGATGGCGCGCTGGCCATCCGGTTCGAAACAATCCGCACGCGCCCCGCCATCGCTTATTTCCCGATCTTGGCCAGGACCACTTCCAGCATGTCGAACATCTGGTCGATTTCTTCCTTGGTCACGTTCAGGGCCGGCATGAAGCGCAGCAGGTTGGGACGCGGGGAGTTCAGCAGCAGACCCACCGGTTCCAGGTTGCGCGCCGCTTCGACGATCTGCGGGCCGATATCGCGACCCAGTTGCAGGGCACGCAGCAGGCCTTCGCCACGCTCGCCTTCGAAGCCGTACTTTTCCGAGATTTCCAGCGAACGCTGGCGCAGGTACTGGCCGCGCTCGCGCACGCCTTCCATGAAGCCGGGCTTGAGCAGTTCCTTGATCACGGCCACGCCCACTGCGGTCATCAGCGGATTGCCGTTGTAGGTGCCGCCTTGTTCACCGGCTTCGAAGCAGGCGATCTCTTCACGCGCCAGCAGGGCTGCCAGCGGCACGCCGCCGCCGATGCCCTTGGCCAGGGTCATGATGTCGGGTTCGATACCGGAATGCTGGTAGGCGAACAGCTGGCCGGTACGGCCCATGCCGCTCTGCACTTCGTCGACGATCAGCAGCAGGTTCTTTTCCTTGGTCAGGGCGCGCAGGCCCTGCATGAATTCCTTGGTGGCGGGGATCACGCCGCCTTCGCCCTGCACCGGCTCCAGCATCACGGCCACGGTGTGTTCGCCGATGAGCGCCTTGACGCTGTCCAGGTCATTCAAGATGGCCTTGGGGAAGCCCGGCACCTGCGGGGCGAACATGGTGTCCCAGCCGTCCTTGCCGCTGGCCGACATGGTGGCCAGGGTACGGCCGTGGAAGCTGTGCTTGAAGGTGATGATCTCGAAGCGTGCCGAACCGTTGGCGGCCGGGTTCTTCTTGCCCCACTTGCGGGCCAGCTTGATGGCGCCTTCGTTGGCCTCGCCGCCGCTGTTGGCGAAGAACACGCGGTCGAACACCGAGTTCTCGGTCAGCAGCTTGGCCAGCTCGATGGAGGGCTGGTTGTAGAAGGCCGGGGAGGGATTGATCAGCTTCTTGCTCTGCGCGGCCAGGGCGTCGGCGATGCATTGCGGTGCGTGGCCCAGGGTGTTGACGGCCCAGCCCTGGAGGTAGTCGAGGTAACGCTTGCCGTTATGGTCGGTCAGCCACATGCCCTGGCCTTCGGTGAAGACCAGCTCGGGGCGGTTGGTGACGTACATCAGCTTGTTGGCGTCGGACTGGCTGTATTGCATCGATGGACTCCTGCAAGGATTGCTTGCGATAGGGTGATAGGAATGGTGCGGGACAGACCGTTGCTGACACACTGGCAGGAAGCGGTAGGCGCACGACAGACCCGGATGGCGGATAAAAAAAAGCCACAGGGTTTGCCTGTGGCTTCGCGATTCGTTTCACTTCACGCGCGCAGCAGCAAACCTTTCTCAGGTTGGCTGCGACGTCGTAAAAATGTGGCGTTGGCGATCATTCGGTGAATATTAGGACGTTTTGCGCATAGCGTCAAAAAGAAATTTCCCGTCGGACCCGCTCGCGGGCGCATCCGGCGGGCCACCGTTGCAATTTCATCGCATCGCGCCGGGCCGCGTGGCGTCAGGCTTGGGCGGCATCTTCGCAAATGCGCGTGACGCCGGCATGACAGTACGCTGCTCAGCTTGCCGGGCTGTCCGAGACGGCCTTGGCCAGGTCGGCTTCGGAGGTGAAGGAGTCGGCGTAGAACTCGTCTTCCGGCAAGCCGCACTGGGCGCTGAAGTCGCGCTGTGCCGATTCGACCACGATGGGCGCGCCGCAGGCGTAGACCTGGTGGCCGGAGAGGTCGGGGAAATCTTCCATCACGGCACGGTGGACGAAGCCGCTGCGACCGCTCCACTGGTCTTCCGGCTGGGCGTTGGATACCACCGGCACGTAGGTGAAGTTGGGCAGGTCGCGCTGCCACTGCTGGCACAGCGCGTCCATGTACAGGTCCTGCGGCCGGCGACCGCCCCAGTACAGCGTGACCGGGCGGGTGGAGCCGGCATGTTCCAGCTGCTCGACGATGGCCTTGATGGGCGCGAAACCGGTGCCGGAGGCCAGCAGGATGATGGGCTTGTCGGAGTCCTCGCGCAGGAAGAAGGTCCCCAGCGGGCCTTCGATGCGCAGGATGTCGCGTTCCTTCAGGGTGGTGAAGACCTGGTCGGTGAACAGGCCGCCCGGCAGGTGGCGGATGTGCAGGCTCATGTGCTCATCCTTGTGCGGGGCGGTGGCCATGCTGTAGCTGCGGCGCTTGCCGTCGCGCAGCAGGAATTCCACGTATTGGCCGGCCTTGTACTGCAGACGGTCGTTGGCCGGCAGTTGCAGCGAGAGCACGATGACGTCGTCAGCCACCTTGTCCAGCTTGGCCACGCGCACTGGCAGCTTGCGCACCGGGATTTCGCCCACGCCGGCCACTTCACGGGCCTCGATGGTGACATCGCTCTGCGGCTTGGCCACGCAGAACAGGGCGAACCCCAGTTGCTGCTCGTGCGCCGACAGGGCGCGTTCCTGATGCGGGCCGTGCTCGACCTGGCCGGACACCAGCTTGCCCTTGCAGGAGCTGCAGGCGCCGTTCTTGCAGCCGTAGGGCAGGCCCACGCCGGCGCGAATGGCCGCGGTGAGAATGGATTCACCTGCGTCGCAGGAGAACTGACGGCCGCTAGGCTGGACTGTGACTTGGAAACTCATACAATTCTGCTTCTGGATAAATTTGGATTGAATACCGTGAAAAAACTGGGCCTGCCCCGCGTACTGATCCTGGGCTGTGGCGATGTCGGCCTGCGCCTGCTGCCACTGCTGCTGCCGCGCTATCGCGTGCTGGCCGTGACCAGCCACCCCGAGCGCTGCGCCGAACTGCGCGCGGCCGGCGCCATTCCCGTCGTCGCCGACCTCGACGCGCCCCTGACGCTGGGCCGCCTGGCACGCCTGGCGCCGACCATCCTGCATCTGGCGCCACCGCAGTCGGACGGCCGCATCGACCGCCGTACCCGCAATTTGGCCGCCATTTTACCCGAGGGCGCGCGCCTGGTTTACATCAGCACCACCGGGGTGTACGGAGATTGCGCTGGCGCAAGCTTCGACGAGACCCGCCGCGTCAACCCGCAGAACCTGCGCGCCGTGCGCCGGGTCGATGCCGAAACGGTGCTGCGGGCCTGGGCGCGGCGCCGGCACGGTCGCCTTTCCATCCTGCGCGTACCAGGGATCTATGCGGCCGACCGCCTGCCGCTGGAACGCCTGCAAAAGGGCCTGCCGGCGCTGGTGGCGGGGGAGGACGTGCATACCAACCACATCCATGGCGACGACCTGGCCCGCATCGCTGCCGCTGCCATGCGCCTGGGCGCGCCCAACCGCGTCTATCATGCCGTCGACGACACGCAGCTGAAGATGGCCGACTACTTCGACGCCGTGGCCGACGCTGCCGGCCTGGCCCGTCCGCCGCGCCTGCCGCGTGCCGAGCTGGAACGCAGCGTCTCGCCGATGATGCTGTCCTTCATGTCGGAATCGCGCCGTCTGGCCAACCGGCGCATCAAGCAGGAACTGGGCGTACGGCTGCGTTATCCCGACGTCCAGGCCTTGTTGACTGAATGGAAACTGACGAAAACCTGACGTCTATATGCGTTTTGGGCGTCTTTCTTATTCGAAATACGAATAAGCATACGATTTTTAAGTAGTTGTTCGGCCTGGCCGGCAACAGTACAGTGCATCCCTGACAAAAAGGGGGAAAGCGCGCCCGGGGCGCTCTGCCATCCCTCCCATGCATCCTGATCCAGGCATTTCAACCGCATCTCAACCTGCGCGGCTCGGCCGCCGGACGACATGAAGCTATCTTTCAACAACGTCGCCAAGCGCTTCGGCGACCTGCACGTGATCGAGGAATTCACCCGCGACATCGCATCGGGTGAACTGGTCGCGCTGGTCGGCCCCTCCGGTTGCGGCAAGTCCACCCTGCTGCACATGGCTGCCGGCCTGGAAAAGCCCAGCAGCGGCACGGTCGCCGGTGATGGGCAGGCCATTCGTGGCCCGCATCCAGAGCGCACCCTGATGTTCCAGGAAAACGCGCTCTATCCGTGGCTGACCCTGCAGCAGAACGTGGCCCTGGCCCTCGAATTCCAGAACATCGACAAGAAGAAGGCCGCCGAGCAGGCCGCCGTCTGGCTGGACAACGTCAAGCTCAAGGGCTTCGAACACTATTACCCGCACCAGGTCTCGGGTGGCATGCGCCAGCGCGCCGCGCTGGCACGCGCCTTCATCTCGCAGCCCAAGGCCCTGCTGCTGGACGAGCCCTTCGGCGCCCTCGATGCACTCACCCGCATGACCCTGCAGGACGCCCTGCGCGACCTGATCCGCCAGCAGGGGCCGACCGTGGTGCTGGTCACCCACGATGTGGACGAGGCGCTGTTCCTGGCCGACCGCATCTTCGTGTTCAGCCCGCGCCCGGCCAAGGTCTTGAAGGAATTCAATCTCGTGCATCACGAAAAGACGCACGACCTGTCCGAATTCGCGGCCACCCGTCGCGAGATCCTCTGCCTGCTGGGCATCCATGCCGAGCAGGACGAATTTGCCAAAAACATTGAAGGGGTTGGAGTATGAAACTCGCACGCATCCTGGCACCGGCCATCGCCGCCGCTGCCCTGGCTTTCACCGGCAATGCCTTTGCCCTGGAAAAATTCAAGATCGGCTACCTGCGCGTGATGGACGATGCCCAGGCCATGGCCGCCTATGAAGCCGGCCTCTACAAGAAGTACGGCCTGGATGTGGAGCTGATCGAGTTCAAGTCCGGTACCGACCTGGTCAAGGCCATCGTCGGCGGCCAGCTCGACAGCGGCGTGTTCGGTTTCTCCAACGCCGTGGCCTGGGCCTCCAAGGGCGCCGACCTGAAGGTGGTGGGCGGTGCGCAACTGGGCTATCACGCCCTGGTGGCACGCGAGGATTCCGGCATCAACAAGGTCGCCGACCTGAAGGGCAAGACCCTGGCCTCGCAAGCCGAGGGCAGCACCGCTGATACGGTGCTCAAGGGCGTGGTCCTGCGCGACGCCGGCGTCAAGCCGGATGACGTCAACGTCATGGGCGTCTCGCCCCAGGTGGCGGTGCAGTCGCTGGTGGGCAAGCGCGTGGATGCGGCCTTCCTGTTCGAACCGCAGGCCCGCATCGCTCAACTGATTGCACCGGTCAAGCAGATCTATGAGATCGGCGAAGTCTGGCCCTTCCCCTGCATGGTGGTGATCACCTCCGGCGAGACCCTGAAGAAGAAGCGCGACGCTGTCTGGAAATCGCTCGACGCCCAGCGTGACGCCATCACCCTGCTGCAGAAGAAGCCCGCCGAGGCCTCCAAGCTGATCGCCGGCTACTTCATCGCCGAGCCGACCCTGAAGACCTTGAAGCATGGCGAGATGCTGCGCGAAGACGTGATCCGCGATGCCATCAAGAGCCAGACCTTCACTGCCAAGATCAACAAGAAGGACCAGGATCGGATGCAGGAGATCGCCGATATCCTGCAATCGCAGGGTTCGCTCAAGACCCGTGATGGCAAGCCCTTCGATGTGAACTCCATCACCGACCTGTCGTGGCAGAACGCCCGCAAGCTGTGATGTCGGGATGGCAGGATGCCTGAGGACTGTGCTGCCTACCGTTCGCCCTGAGTAGCGGCGCAGCCGCGTATCAAAGGCACTGCGTCGGGGGCGCCTTCGATACGGCCCTGCGGGCCTACTCAGTCCGAACGGTTGGAGGTCGGGTTGAAGAGGTTTAATGTTTTTTGATCTGGCCGGAGCGACTCCGGCCATCGCCTTTTATTTGTCTTATGAGCTCACAGCGTCGCGTTACCGGTCTCCGCAAGAAGCTGGCCATGGTTCTGGCCATCGTCTTCATCCTTCTGATGTGGCAGATCGCGGCCTGGTCGCTGCCGTCCTTCCTGATGCCGGGCGTGCCGTCGGTGGCGGCGCGCCTGTTTGAAGAGGTGCAGTCCAGCAATTTCCGCCTGGCCCTGTTCGGCAGCCTCTATCGCCTGGGCATGGGCTATGGCTCGGCGCTGGTGCTGGGCATCGGTTTCGGCCTGATCGGCGCGGTATTGTTCTTCTTCCGCGAAGTGCTGAAGTCGGCCATCGTGATCCTGCAATCGATCCCGTCCATCGCCTGGGTACCGCTGTTCCTCATCCTGATGGGCTTCGGCAACCTGCCCATCGTGGTGGTGGTGGCCATCGCCGCCTTCTTCCCGGCAGCGCTGTCGGTGATGAACGCCACCGAGAGCGTGCAGCAGGTGCATGTCTCGGCCGCCCGCGTGATGGGCGCGTCGCGCCTGTCCATGCTGCGCCGGGTCTACCTGCCGGCAGTGATGCCGGAGCTGATCACCGGCGCCCAGCTGGCCTTCGGCAACGCCTGGCGCGCCCTGATCTCGGCCGAGATGCTGGTCGGTTTCGGCAAGGGGCTGGGCCGCACGTTGGCCTACTCGGGGGAGACTGCGGACATGATCGGCGTGATGGCCAACATCCTGACCATTGCCATCCTGGCGGCGCTGATCGATCAGGTCATCCTGGAAAACCTCAAGCACCGACTGCTGCGCTATCAGTATGTCTGAGCAGGATGTCTGAGCAAGACTCCTGATCCGGGTTTGATCCAACACCAAGTATTCAAGTCATCTGGACTCACGATGCGCGGTCTTCATTCTTTCATTTTTGCGCTGGCGGCATTGCTGTCATGCAGCCTGCAAGCCGGTGTGCTGGATGACGCCCGTAGCAGCGGGCAGCTGCGCATAGGGCTGGATCACGTTCCGCCGACGTACAAGGGCGGCATGAAATTTCGCACGCCGGAAAACATCGCCACCGTGCTGGCCGATGACCTGGCCGCGAAGTGGAAGCTGAAGGCCGAACTCCAGACCAACGGTGCAGAACGTGCCGCCCTGAAAGGGATGCGGCCCGAGCTGGTGTTCACCCGCACGCTGCCCGGACAGGCCGCGCTGAGCGATGTGGTCGAGATCCCCACCGGCTACAGCGCCGGCGGCATGGCCATCATGCGCACCGACACCACCATCCGCAAATGGGAAGACATGCAGGGCCGCAGCGTTTGCGTCTCGGCTGGTTCCCCCTATGTCGGCACGCTCGCTGCGCGTTACGGCGCCATCGAAAAAGTGATGCCGGCCCCGGCCGATTCCCTGCTGGCAGTACGTATCGGCCAGTGTGATGCAGCCGTGCATGACGACACGCTCATGAAGGCCCTGCTCAAGCTGCCGGAGTGGAAGAAGTTTTCCGCCCAGCTGCCGCCCACCTCCCGCCAGGCATTGGTACTGCAGGTGCGCAGCGGCGACCCGGCCGATCTGGCCGCGGCACGCCAGGTGGCGGCGCGCTGGAACGAGGCGTTCTGGGGCAATGCCATCAAGAAGTGGGTCAACAGCGTGGCCTTCGAGGTCTATCTGGACCAGAACGTTCCGGATTGTCACTGACCCGCAGGCAAATTCGCGCCTTGCACTTCCTCCCAAACGGGACTCGCAGCTACACAGTCGGCACTGTGCCGCCGTCTATCCGATACTCGGTTCCCGCCATCGAAGCCGCTCGCGGGGATGCCAGAAATGCGATCAGATCGGCGACCTCCTGCGGTTGCGCGGGCCGGCCGACCGGGATGCCTCCCAACCAGTCCATGATGATTTTCTTGCCACCCTCGTAGTCCGTCCCGGCCTGCGTTGCCATCCGCTGCGCGAACGTCACGGAAGCCTCGGTCTCGATCCAGCCCGGGGCGACACTCAAGACGCGCACGCCCTTTGACGTCACCTCTCTTGCCAGTGACTTGCTGTAGGTCGTGAGCGCCGCCTTGGCAGCGGCATACGCGGTGGTCGACTCGGGCAGGGGCAGCACGCGCTGGATGGAGCTGACGTGAATGATGACCCCGGAGCCTTGCGCCAGCATGGTGGGCAACAGTGCACGATCCAGACGCACGGCCGGCATCAGGTTCAGGTTGAGCTCGGCGAACCAGTGCTCATCGCTGATCGCAGCGAAACCACCGACGGGCGTTCTTGATCCTCCAAGGACGTTGATCACGATGTCGACGCCACCCCAGTCCTGCAGGATGGCGTGGGCGAGGTGATCGCTCCCGTCCGCCGTGGACAGGTCGGCAGCGAGGTAGCTCACTCCCTCGACTGGCTGCGCAGGCAGGGAGCGCGCCGATGTCATCACCCGGGCACCAGCCTGGGCGAGGGTTTTCACGACGGCAGCGCCAAGGCCCTGCGTGCCGCCAGTGACCACGGCCCGCAGGCCCTTGAGATGAAGGTCGAAGCTCATGCGCTGATCTCCAGCGAGGCGATCAGGCCACGCTCCAGGCGAAAGCGATAGGTCAACACGATAGGGCTAGCGGGGAAGTTGCCGGAGACCTTGGCACGCACGAGTTGGACGCCGTCGTCCAGTTCCATGGCAAACGGCACGCTCGTCGCGCTGT
Source organism: Herbaspirillum sp. VT-16-41 (assembly GCF_001994935.1). Classification (NCBI taxonomy): domain Bacteria; kingdom Pseudomonadati; phylum Pseudomonadota; class Betaproteobacteria; order Burkholderiales; family Oxalobacteraceae; genus Herbaspirillum; species Herbaspirillum sp. VT-16-41. The sequence goes on along the minus strand of NZ_MUXB01000168.1, from coordinate 1,944 downwards.
ACCTGGCCGATGCCTCGGCCATGAAGGCCGTGATGGCGTTGACGCCGGTATAGGTATGGCCGTCATCCCTCATGACGGCCTGTGCCGTGAAGCAGCGCGCCAGCGCTTCGGGATTGTGTTCTGCCGCGAAGTACGCGGCAATTGGCTCAGGAAGGGGCAGGGTGTCCATGTGCTTGGCTCGATGAGGTTGGTAAAGGCCTCAGGATGCGCGCCAATGTGAATTTAGTTAATATCCTAGAATTCGTATGTTCTATGTAGAAAACAATACATAATGCGTGGATCCGATTTTGCTGAGTTGAAGGCCTTCGTCGCTGTCGTGGAGCGACAGAGTTTTGCCCGCGCGGCGGAGCATCTGGGTCTCTCGCCGTCGGCCCTGAGCCAGACCATCCGGCAACTCGAAGGCCGCATTGGCGCCCGTTTGCTGAACCGGACCACGCGCAGCGTCGCGCCTTCGCCGAGTGGTGAACTGCTCTACCGACGTGTGGCACCGCTGTTTCGGGAGATGGCTGCTGCAGTCGCTGAAGCCAGCGAGGCCACAGGCAAGATGAGTGGCACGCTGCGCATCAATACGCTGGGGATCGCGGCGCGAACCCTCATTGCGCCCCGGCTTTCACGTTTCCATCAGGCGCACCCGGACGTGATCCTCGACATCGTCGTGGACGACGCGCTGGCCGACATCGTGGAGGGCCGTTTCGATGCAGGTATCCGCGTCGGTAACCGGCTCGAGAAAGACATGGTGGCGGTCCGCCTCACACCGGACCTGAACATGGTGGCCGTGGCGTCTCCGGACTATCTCGCCCGTCGCGGAACGCCCAGGTCACCTGCCGACTTGCACCAGCACACCTGCATCAACTGGCGGCTCCAGATGGACGGCAGGCACTACCGTTGGGAATTCAAGAAACGTGGGCGACAGATGGAGGTCGCGGTGGACGGTCCCATCGTCACCAACCATGCCGATATCGGCATCGCTGCAGCACTCGACGGGCTTGGCATTGCCTATCACTTTGAACGGGATGGCGTGGCCGAACTTCTGGAACAGGGGCGGCTGGTCCAGGTGCTGGCGGACTGGTCGATTTCGCGCCCGGGGCTGTTCCTCTATTACCCGAACAGGCGGCATCGACCAGCTCTCCTCGGTGCGTTCATCGACTGTCTGCTGGATCGGGAGCCAGAGACTGTCTGACCATAGTTGCGTCGACGACCGGGAAGCCGGTCTAGGCCATCGTGGCCGCATTGAGCGTGCCGTTCTTGGCCATCTCCTTGATGCGCTCGCGGACCTTCTCTGCCAGTTTCTGCTTGTCGTCGGACGACATCTGCTCGTATTGATCTTTCGTTACCCCCAGGGACTGCAGCACCATATAGAACAGCCGCTGATCCGGCGACATGGCCGCCCATTCCTGCAGTTCCCGCGCCGGATCGGACTTCGTCGAGGCTGACAGCGAGCCACTGGCCTTGGCCAGCTGCAGCCTGCTCTCGAAAGAAGATCCCGATGTGTTGCCCCCGCCTTGCGTCGAACCACTGCCCGGATAGGTCGTTTTTTTATCAATCGAGTCGATGATGTTCATGATGAGCTTTTTATCTCCGATAAAACTTCATTGTGCGTGGGCTGGACGCACGCTTGCAGCCCACGGTCTGACAGGTCAGCGGCCGCCGGTCCGTCCTGGCGGGGGTAGGCAATTTAGAACTTATTTTATCAACAGGCGTGAGAACAGACTGGGGGGGGGGGGGGGGGGTAAAATCAGGGCTATCAACGCTTGCCTACAACCCGATAACTCTTTCCCGTGCGAACAATCTGGACGAAGCCTTCCTCACCGAGGTGCATACCCGCGATAAGTAGTTGGTCCGCACTCACCATATCCAGCAAATGAACCCGGGTCCCCCCCCCCCAAGCGGGTCGCGAGCGGAATCGCACGGGAAAGGGGGGGGGGGGGCACCGGGGGGGGGGCG
>NZ_MUXB01000029.1:0-452 GCF_001994935.1 Herbaspirillum sp. VT-16-41 | reverse complement strand
AGGAAGTAAGAAAACAAAACCAACAAGCAGCACAAGGTTCTGGGCAATTTGGTACAGAGTTTGCTTCTGAAACAAATGCTCAAGAAGTAAGAAAGCAAAACCAAAAGTCCCAACAAAACAAAAAATAAATAAATTCCTTCCTAAGAAAAAAGAGTACTCTATTCACATAGGGTGCTCTTTTTCTATTTCTGGTCGTAATACTTTATCTTTATTTCTTTTATCTATATAATCTCATGTTTGACACTAAAAATCGCCAAAAACACTGCTAAATCAATGTTTATGGCGATTTTTTTAAGGCATAAAACTGCGTACTATTTTTCCCTTTTGGTTTGTTTAAAAATTTTTTTCATATTTTTTTGAGTAACTATTTCGTAGTCAGTTCTAAAGCCAAATGCATCATGTAATGCATCCGTAATTTCTGTTCGAGTATATACAGGTATGTATCCTTCTCC
>NZ_MUXB01000030.1:0-906 GCF_001994935.1 Herbaspirillum sp. VT-16-41 | reverse complement strand
TTTGCCGAGGTGGTCAAAAATAGGAACGGCAACACAAGTAATCCCATATTCATTTTCTTCCAGATCAAGGGCATATCCATTTTGCCTGACCTGCCCCAATTCTTTCATAAATTCATCTTTATCCGTTATGGTTTTATTTGTATGAACCGGCATCCCTTTTCTTTCAAGGATATCAAAAACAACGCTTGAAGGCAGATGAGCCAGACTGGCTTTTCCGACAGAAGTGCAATGCATCGGAGCTCGTTTGCCAACTTTAGAATGCATCCTTAAAGTCTCATTGCCCTCAAGCTTTTCGATGTACACAACCTCTCCCTGGTCGTAGACGACCAAATGAATGACTTCATTTGTTTCATTTTCCAGCTCCTGAAGAAAAGGTCTTGCCTCTGCACGCAAATCGATTGATTCAAGCAGTTTTGAACTGATCTCCAGGAATTTATACCCTAATTTGTACTTTGAGAACACGCCGAACTGCACCCAGCGGGTGGCCAGCTCCTCGTCCCAGTACCCGCCCATGTGGCCGCCGATGTCATGGCTCCACCAGCCGTAGCCGATGTTCGCCGCGGCCGCCGTCATCCGCCGCTGGAAGGCGAGCGACTTCCAGCTGATCACGGCATCGCCGGAGAAGCCGACGGGGTAGCGGTGGCTGCCCGGTCCCGCGCAGCGCGACCGCCGCCGCCCGTCGCCGTTCTGCTTGCGGGTGTCCTCGTACTGGACGTGGTTGAGCACCCACAGCGGATCCATGCCGGGGACCTTCGAGTAGGGGCCCGACTGCCAGTCCAGCCACCAGAAGTCGGTGCCCAGCTCCTCCAGGCCCCGGTGCAGCACCTCGAGGTAGGCACGGAGGAACTCGGGGTCGGTGGGGTCGAACTCCACGGCTGCACCGTCGGCCGTGCGCCCCATGGCCTC
>NZ_MUXB01000048.1:0-454 GCF_001994935.1 Herbaspirillum sp. VT-16-41 | reverse complement strand
TTACTGTTCAGTGAAATTAATACTTATATTTCAACCTTTTTCGTTACCTATATTCAATGTTGAAACGTTTTTTTATTTCCTTGTTAGCAAAGCTAAATTATAAACAATACAGATTACATTTTTCATTTATAACTTTTTCAAAATGATATTCCTTTTTTCGTTCTCCAATCGGTAAATGAAGTTGTTTTATTACTTCCTGTTTAGTTGTATACCCTTTGTTTCCAATATTTTTTAGTATGATATTTGAGTACGTTTCTAAAAATCTTTTATAGTTATCGGATTGCACTCTACCATCTGGAAAAACATTTTCGGCTATTTCCTCACCAAACATAGAAATTAAAATATCCTTTGTCATAGTTGATACTTTAAATTTATCTTCTTGTATAGTTTTTGCTCGCTGATCTGCAACAGATAAAACATAATCAGTTAATTGATTAAAAGACTAAACCTTAGT
>NZ_MUXB01000040.1:0-458 GCF_001994935.1 Herbaspirillum sp. VT-16-41 | reverse complement strand
TTCCTGCAACAGGATGAAGCGCTGGACAGCCACCGTAAGCTCGGTCATTACTTTGCCGATGTCGGTTTTTACCAGGCTGCCATTCCCACCTATTACGGTGGCATTATGACTTTTGCCTGGGCGACGGATAATGAAGCGCTACGTCACCTTTCCAGCGAAATTATTCAGGCGCGTTTCCACAATGCAGACCTGACGTGCCGTTATTACAATCCGGCCATTCATACGGCGGCATTTGCTCTGCCACAATATCTGCAAGACGCACTCTCTTCACAGTCGTCCTAAGGAGCGATACGAAATTGAAAAAACTCAAACTGCATGGCTTTAACAACCTGACCAAGAGCCTGAGTTTTTGTATTTACGATATCTGCTATGCCAAGACGGAAGCAGAGCGTGACGGGTATATCGCTTATATCGATGAACTTTATAACGCCAATCGTCTGACCGAAATCCTGACGGAC
>NZ_MUXB01000174.1:0-2803 GCF_001994935.1 Herbaspirillum sp. VT-16-41 | reverse complement strand
TAATGAAGGACGCCTTCAGGATCTGCATCCTTTTTTAACTCAATCACAATCCGAAGGCCTGTCCGATCCGTTTCATCACGGACTTCGGCGATGCCTTCGACTTTCCGGTCCAGTCGGAATTCATCAATCTTCTTTACCAGATTGGCTTTATTCACTTCATAAGGAATTTCAGTTATGACAATTTGCTTTTTGCCTCCGCGCAAATCTTCGAATTCGGCCTTTCCGCGGACAATAATTTTTCCTCGTCCTGTTTCATAAGCGTTTTTAATTCCATCGACTCCCTGGATGATGCCTCCAGTAGGGAAATCAGGTCCTTTAACATGCTCCATCAGATCATCGATAGAACAATCCGGCTTATCCATCCGTAAAATAACCCCATCAATAATCTCATTTAAACAGAAGAAGCTTTTTTAGCTATCAAAGAAGCTATAAAAGTCGAGAAAGATGATCGAGTAAAATACGAAATGGAAAAAGGATTGGAATTTGCAGAAACGGCATTTAAATGAGTGTTCAAAAAGGAGGATGAAAAGGACCGAGAAGTTCGAGGCGGCGAAGCTTTGAGTACCGGAACGTCTGCACTTAATACGTGAGGAACGGAAAAGCAAGCCAACGAAGAAAATTGAAGTGTCAATTTCACCGGACTATTTGAACAACCTCTAAAAGAAAGGATGATCAGATGGGACAGTCCTTGTGGTTTAAAACAAAAGATTATACGGATTTATACATAAAAAGATGGTCAACAGAAAATGCTAAACCAAAAGCAATTATTCAAATTTCCCATGGAATGTCTGAAGGTGCGGGTGCTCAGGGCACCGGTGGTGGCCCGGTAGTCGAAGCTCACGGTGCTGCCGCTGGTCACCGCTTCCAGCAGGGGGGTCAGCACGGGAAGCGACTCGACGGAGCCGCGGGGGGCGCGGCGCAGCAGATCGGGGTCGGCATCGTGGCCCAGGCTCAGGAGCTTGGAGCGCACCCGGCGGGCCGCTCCCCCGGCGGCAGCATCGTCCCAGGCGCGGCTGGCGGCCAGCAGCACCGTGTACTCCGCAGTGGTCAGGTCCAGGACCGCGTCCCCGGCGGTGGTGTCGAGCCGGTAGTACACGGTGTTCTCGTCCAGTACGTCGGCCTCGGTGACCAGGGGCAGGCCGAGTTCGAGGATGGCGGCCTTGTCCCGCTCGAACATGCGCTCCGCTGCGCATAACTCTTTCCTTATTGGGGAAAAAGCGCAAAACCGCGCCCCTTCCCCTCATAAAATGAGCGAAATAAAAACCTATTTAGATAGCGTTATTTAATAGCGAACACCGTAACCAAAAGCCCCCTCTTTGAGGCAGATTTTCGCCGAAAATAATGCGGCTTGCTTAAGGCTTGCAGGAATCGCTTCTTCATCCGGGATATTTGTCTGTGCAAGATAATGGCACAGGAAGGCGGTAATAAACGCGTCGCCTGCCCCCATCGTATCCACAGGGGTGACATATTCCGGGGCCTGTTGATACCACTGTTTGCCATCAAACAGAATTGCCCCTTCACTGCCACGCGTGGCACAACAAATCCGACTGAACGACGTTATCTGTCGAGTAGACTGATTACTGGCATAGCACATTTACAATCGTTGTCATTATTCGGCTTGACTTCGTACGCGGACTAGCAACTCTGAGGGTGTGACTTAGCGACTGCAGATGCGTTAGTGCTATAGTCGTTAGTTGTAGCATCCGGTGTGCTCGCATTGTTCATGTTTTTTTTTTTTTTAAATGTTCCGCCCCCCCCCGATTCCTCCCCTCTTTCCCTCCCCGCCCCCCTCCCGATCTAATTGCCAAAATAAGTAACGAGCGTCGCCAACCTGCTTTCCGGCGCTGCACCCCCCTCAATTTCTGCGGGACAGACCAACCCCCCCCGGGCCAGCTTCCCGTACCCCGCCCATCCCCCCCCAGCCCCTGTGCCCGCCGCGCCAGCACAAGCTTAATGACTTAGAGGTTAAAAATAAATACAGGAAAACATTCAATAGCAAAAATCATTAACACAAATACTTCACTTAGTTCAGTTCAGTTCAGTTCAGTCACTCAGTCATATCCTACTCTTTGTGACCCCAGGAATTGCAGCATCCCAGGCCTCCCTGTCCATCATCAACTCCCAGAGTTCACTCAAACTCATGTGCATAGAGTCAGTGATGCCATCCAGGCATCTCATCCTCTGTTGCCCCCTTTTCCTCCTGCCCCCAATCCCTCCCAGCATCAGTGTCTTTTCCAGTGAGTCAACTCTTCTCATGAGGTGGCCAAATTATTGGAGTTTCAGCCTCAGCATCAGTTCTTCCAATAAACACCCAGGACTGATCTCCTTTAGGATGGACTGGTTGGGAGGATACGGTTGCCGCGTTCAAGGGGCGCACGATCCACGCCTTTCACACGGAAGGCGCAGGCGGCGGGCATGCGCCTGACATCATCAAGATCTGCGGCCTGCCCAATGTCATTCCCTCGTCGACGAACCCGACACGGCCCTACACGAAGAACACCATTGCCGAACATCTCGACATGCTGATGGTCTGCCATCACCTGTCGTCATCGATCCCCGAAGACGTGGCATTCGCCGAAAGCCGCATCCGCAAGGAAACCATTGCGGCCGAAGATATTCTGCATGATATCGGCGCTTTTTCGATCATCTCGTCGGATAGCCAGGCGATGGGCCGCGTCGGTGAAGTTTTGATCCGCACATGGCAGACCGCCGACAAGATGAAACGCCAGCGCGGCAGCCTGCCGCAGGAAACGGGCGACAACGATAATTTCCGCGTGAAACGGTATATTGCCAAATACACGAT